>DASWKR010000031.1 GCA_036396535.1 Acidimicrobiia bacterium
TGGTGGCGATGTTCGACGCCGACAGGGGCTCGGACCACATCGCGGTGGCGGCCGAGCTCCGGCGCGCCGGGCTGTCAGTCGAGCTGTACCCGGATGCTCGCAAGCTCTCCGCCCAGCTCAGATACGCCGACCAGCGGGGGCACCGGGTCGCCGTCATCATCGGCCCCGACGAATGGGAGACGGCAACCGGCCAAGTGAAAGACCTGGTCACGGGGGCTTCCACCCGGGTCGCGCGAGCGGCGCTCGCCGGTGAGTGCCTTCGGATACTGTCCGGTGGGCCCGCCCCGACCTGAGGGGCCGGCCTCCTGCCGCGGGTAACCTCTCAGCCTCCATGGACATCACGACCATCCGGAAGCGTTTCGTCGACTTCTACGCGGCGCGCCAGCACGTCGTCGTCCCGAGCGCCTCGCTGATCCCTGCCGATCCGACCCTGCTCCTCACCAACGCCGGCATGGTCCCGTTCAAGCCGTACTTCCTCGGTGAGGAGAAGGCGCCGTACGAGAGGGCGGTCACCATCCAGAAGTGCGTGCGAACCATCGATGTCGACATCATCGGGACGACCGCCCGCCACCTCTCGTTCTTCGAGATGATGGGCAACTTCTCCTTCGGCGACTACTTCAAGGAAAAGGCCATCCCGTGGGCGTACGAGCTGGTGACCGAGCAGTTCGAGCTCGATCCGGAGAGGCTGTGGTTCACGGTCCACGAGACAGACGACGAAGCGGCCGAGATCTGGCTCGACGGCGTCGGCATCCGCCCCGATCGGCTGCAACGCACGGATAGGGACAACTTCTGGCAGATGGGGGTGCCGGGCCCATGCGGACCATCCTCCGAGATCTTCTACGACAAGGGCGCGTCGTACGGTCTCGATGGGGGCCCCGTCGTCGACGAAGAGCGGTTCATGGAGCTCTGGAACCTCGTGTTCATGCAGAACATCCAGGACGAGCCGTACCACGTCGTCGGCGACCTGCCGGCGAAGAACATCGACACGGGCGCCGGCCTGGAGAGGGTCGCCACGGTGCTCCAAGCCGTCGAGTCGGTCTTCTACACCGACGGCCTCCGCTCGGTCGTCGCATCGGCGGAGGGGGCTACCGGTGCCCGCTTCGGGAGCTCGGAGCGCACCGACGTGAGCCTGCGAATCATGGCCGACCACGCCCGGTCCGTGTCGTTCCTGATGGCGGACCACGTCGTCCCGTCGAACGAGGGACGAGGCTACGTGCTGCGCCGCCTGTTGCGGAGGGCCGTCCGCCACGCGTCGCTCCTCGGCGCAGACGACATGGTGATGCCCCGGATGATCGCCGCCGTCGTCGCATCCGTGGGAGAGGCCTATCCCGACCTGAGAGCCAAGCAGGACGCCATCAGCGAGATGGCCGCCCGCGAGGAGAGCCAGTTCCGCCGCACGCTCCAATCAGGTCACCAGCTCCTCGACGCCGAGCTCGATGGGATGGGCGAGGGCGATGTCCTGCCGGGGGCGACGGCCTTCAAGCTCCACGACACGTACGGCTTTCCGCTCGAGCTGACGGAGGAGATCCTGTCGGAGCGCGGCCTCCAACTCGACAGGGAGGAGTTCGAGAGGATGATGACCGTCCAGCGTGAGCGCGCCCGGGCCCACTTCAGAGGAGGCGACGCCGCCGCCCAGGCCGATGCTTACCGCGCCTTGCTCGCGGGCGTGGATGCGACGGAGTTCATCGGATACATCGACGAGGCCGGTACGGGCCGCATCTTGTCGATCGTGCGAGAGGGAGAGGTCGTGGAGTCGGCCGAGGCGGGCCAGGAGGTCGAGGTATTCCTGGATCGCACGCCCTTCTATGCCGAGTCCGGCGGTCAGGTCGGCGACATCGGCACCATCGCGACGGAGACGGGCGAGATCCGGGTGGCCGACACGCAGCACGCCGTCCAAGGAGTCCATGGCCACCGTGGGCGCATCGCACGCGGGATCGTCGCCGTCGGCCAGGAAGCCACTGCCGAGATCGACCACGAGAGGCGCGAGCACATCAGGAAGAACCACACCGGGACCCATGTGCTCCACTGGGCGCTCCGAGAGGTGATCGGCGACCACGCCCACCAGGCAGGCTCCCTCGTCGCCCCCGACCGTTTGCGGTTCGACTTCAGTCACTTCACCGCGACGGCGCCCCAGGAGCTCCTCGAGGTGGAACGGGCCGTCAACGAACGGATCATCGCCAATGCCCAGGTCAGGACCGTCGAAGCGTCCAAGGAGGAGGCTCAGGCGATGGGTGCGCTCGCCTTCTTCGGTGACAAGTACGGCGAGAGGGTCCGGGTCGTTCAAGTCGGAGGTTTCTCCATCGAGTTCTGCGGGGGTACCCACGTCGCCACCTCGGGCCAGGTCGGTCCCCTGGTGCTCATCTCCGAAGGCTCGGTAGCCGCCAACACGAGGAGGATCGAGGCGCTCACCGGGACTGCCGCATACCTCCACCTCGTCGAGCTGCGCTCGACGCTCGAGAGGGCTGCAGAAGTGCTGCGGGCGCAGCCCGGGCAGCTCGTCGACGCCGCCGAGGCCCTCACGGTGCGGCTCGAGGAGCAGGAGGAGCGCCTCGCCCGGTTCGAGGCGAGAGCGACGTCGGACACCGCCGCGGCTCTCGCCGAGCAGATCGAGCACCTCGGGGAGCGCCAGCTCATCGTGGCTGGTCGTCCGGGGCTCGACGGAAAGGAGCTCAGGGCGCTCGCCATCCAGCTGCGGGACCGCATGACTTCCGGAGTGGGCGTGGTCGGCTCCGTCGACGACGGCAAGGCCGCGCTCATCGCCTTCGTCACGCCCGACCTCGTCGCCGATGGCGTGTCCGCGGGCGATCTCGTCGCCGAGGCTGCCCGGATCGTCGGCGGCGGGGCGAGCCGCGACCCCTCCCTCGCCCAGGCGGGCGGTCCTCGCGGCGACGAGCTCGAGAGCGCGCTCGGGGCGGCGCTCGCCGCCGCCAGGGAGGCGTTGGGGGGTCGATGACGACAGGACGCGTCATGGGGATCGACCCCGGAGAGCGGCGGGTCGGCATCGCATTGAGCGACCCCCTCGGTATCATCGCCCAACCGCACGCCGTGCTCGACAGATCCGAAGGAGACCTGCTCGGGAGGCTGCGCGGGCTCGTCGAGGAGCATGAGGTCACGGAGATCGTCGTGGGATTGCCGGTATCGCTTTCAGGCACGGAGGGGGCTGCCGCGGTCGCCGCACGGCAGCTGGCGACCTCGTTGGAACAGTTCGGGCTGCCGGTGCGGCTGCACGACGAGCGTTTCACGACGGTCGAGGCCGAGCGGGCCCTGCTGGCCGGCGACGTCAAGCGCTCTGCGAGGAGGACCAAGAGAGACATGGTCGCCGCCGCCGTCATGCTGCAGAGCTATCTGGACTCGCGGAGCACACGATGACCGGTCGGCTCGATTACCGCACCGAGCAGGAAGGCCCGCCGCCGCGCAACGTGGGCGCCTCGTTCGTGAAGGCCGGCGTTTCGATCGTGATCGTGATCGTCGTTCTGGCGGCAGGAATCTCGGCGGCCCGCCGCCTCGCCGATGCGGTGTCACCGACCCCGGGCGGAGGCGACGCGGTCGCCTCGGGGCAACAGGTGACGGTCGACGTGCCGCCCGGCTCGTCTGCCAGGGCCATCGCCCTGCTGCTCGAGGAACAGGGCGTCGCCACCGCCGCGGACTTCGAGCGGGCCGCCCGCAACTCCGGCCAGGCGGACTCGCTGCAAGCCGGCCGCTACCTGGTGCTCACCGGAACAGACCCCGACGAGCTCGTCGCCATCTTCGTCGCAGGGCCGCCGGACGAGGGGAGTTACCGCGTCACGGTGATCGAGGGCCTGAGGATCGAGGAGATGCTCGGCGCCCTGGCGGAACAGTCCCAATACGAGCTCGACGACTTCGCCAACGCCCTCAGGGCCGGCGAGGTGTTCTCCCCGCTCCTGCCCGCCGAGGCACCCGAGGGTTCCGGCGATCTGGCGAGGTGGGAGGGGCTCCTCGCTCCCGACACCTACGAGTTCGACGTCGTCGCCACGCCCGAGGACATCCTGCAACGACTCGCCACCACGCTGACCGACAGGGTCAGGGCGGTCGACTGGTCTGCACTCGAGGAACGGGGGCTGACCGAGTACGACGGGCTCGTCGTCGCATCGCTCATCGAGCGGGAGGCCAAGCTGGACGACGACCGCCCGCTCATCGCCAGTGTCATCGTCAACCGGCTCGACGGCGATATCGCGCTCCAGATCGACGCGACGGTCATCTACGCCCTCGGAGAGAACCCGGGCAGGGTGCTCGAGGACGACCTGGCGGTCGAGTCTCCGTACAACACGTATCTCAACACCGGTCTGCCGCCTACCCCCATCAGCGGCGTGCGGAACGCCTCCCTGCTGGCGGCGGCGAACCCGGCGGACACCGCCTACTTCTACTACGTGGTGGTGTCGGCGGACGGGCGCCACGGCTTCTCGGAGACCCTCGACGAGCACAACGCCAAGGTTGCCCAGGCGAGGGCGGACGGGATCATCCCGTGAGGCTGGCGGTGCTCGGCGACCCGATCGCCCACTCGCTCTCTCCCGCGATCCACGCCGCCTTCCTCGCAGCGGCCGACATCCCCGGCACCTACACGGCGCGCCGGGTCGATGCCTCCGGCATGGTGGAGGCCATTGCCGAGGTACGAGGCGGGATGCTCGACGGCGCCAATGTGACGATGCCCCACAAGCAGTTGGCGTCGCGGCTGGCCGACCGGGTCTCGCCGCTGGCCGCCCGGACGGGCGCCGTGAACACGTGGACCCGCATCGGCGGTGAGGTGGCGGGACACAACACTGACGTCGTCGGGTTCCTGGCTGCGTGGAAAGCTGCCGGGCTGCCCGACGAGGCTCCGGTGCTGCTGCTCGGGGCCGGCGGCGCCGCGGCGGCCGCCGCGGTGGCGCTCGACGGGAAGCGGCTCGTGGTCTCTGCCCGGCATCCGGACCGAGCGGCCGAGATGCTGCGCCTCGTGAGGGTGCCGGCTGAGACCGCCCCGTGGGGAGAACCTGTGCCGGGGGCGGTCGTGGTGAACGCCACGCCGGTCGGGCGCCATGGCGAAGAGCTCGCGGACGCCGTTCTCGCAGAAGCCTCAGGGCTCCTCGACATGGCATACGGTCGAGCGGCCACCCCGGCGGTGGCCGGTGCGAGAGCTCGTGGCATCCCCGTCGCCGACGGGGCGACCATGCTCGTCGCCCAAGCGGCCGAGTCGTTCCGACTCTGGACGGGCCGGATCGCAGCGATCGACGCCGCCATGGCGGCGGTCGAGAGGGCGCTCGGCGGCGACGAGACCCGATCGACGCCGCCTCCGCCCTCGTCCTGACCCGGGTCCGGCCTCGGCGGCGACGTCGGCCGGACAGCTCTGACCCGTTGGGAGGCAAGGCGAAAGCCTCAAGGGGCCATTTTCGGGTGCCGATGTTCGGTCGTGACAGACGACTCGTGCTCTGACCCTGTTCCTCAGGAGGTTTCGTGACGACCGATGCGAAGTCGCTCGGTGTCATGCTCGTCGAAGAGGGTCTGGTCACCGACGATGACCTGACGATGGCTCTCCACGAGCATCAGGAGACTGGGGCAACCCTCCAAAACATCCTGCTTGCCGATGGCCTCGTCGGAGAAGGTGACCTGGCCCGCGCCGTGGCGCGCCGTAGCGGCGTGCCGTTCGTCGACCTCGAAGAGATCAATGTCGACCCCGCCGCGGTGGCGCTCGTACCAGAGCACCTGATCCACCGGTACACGGTGTTGCCGATCGGATTCGACGGCGGCAGCCTCGTGCTCGCCATGGCCGATCCGACGAATGTCCTCGCCATCGACGACGTCAGGTCGGCTTCCAGGCACAAAGTGACCACCAGGCTGGCAACCGCCTCGGCGCTCCTCTCGGCGATCAGGGCCCAGGCGAGGTTCGACGACTCGGTGTCGGATCTGGCCGAGTTCGCCACCGAGGAGATCGAGGAGCCGGACGGGATCGGCCCGCTGGAGACCGCCGCCGAAGAGGCGCCCGTCGTCAAGCTCGTCAACTCGGTGATCGCCAGGGCGGTCGGTGAGCGGGCCTCCGACATCCACATCGAGCCGGGGGAGAAGGACCTGCGGATCCGCTTCCGCATCGACGGCGTCCTCCACGAGGTGATGACCACGCCTCGGGCCGTCGCCAGCGCCGTCGTGTCACGCGTGAAGATCATGTCAGAGTTGAACATCGCGGAGCGGCGCATCCCTCAGGACGGGCGGGTCAGCCTCAGGGTCGCCGGTAGGGCCATCGACGTGCGCACCGCGACCCTCCCCGGCATCCACGGCGAGAAGGTGGTGATGCGGATCCTCGACAAGAGCCTCGGGGTTCCCTCGCTCGACGACCTCGGCTTCGACCCGTACAACCTGGCGAGATACGAGTCTTCGTACACCAAGCCGTACGGCGCCATCCTCGTGACGGGACCCACCGGATCCGGCAAGACGACCACGCTCTACTCGACCCTCGACATCCTCAACCAGGAAGAGGTGAACATCATCACGGTCGAGGACCCGGTCGAGTACCGCCTGCCCGGGATCACGCAGGTGCAGGTCAACCGCAAAGCGGGCCTCCTCTTCGCCAACGCCCTGAAGTCGATACTCCGTTCCGACCCCGACATCGTGCTCATCGGCGAGATCCGCGACAGGGAGACGGCTGCCATCGCAACCGAGGCCGCCCTCACCGGCCACCTCGTCCTCTCGTCGCTGCACACCAACGACGCCGCATCTGCGATCGGGAGGCTGACGGACATGGGCGTCGAGCCGTTCCTGGTGTCGTCGGCGATCGACGCCGTGCTCGCTCAACGCCTTGCCAGGGTTCTGTGCGGGCGGTGCCGCGAGGCGTACGAACCGGACGATGAGTTGCTCACCGGCGTCGGGTGGGACTTCGAGCGGCTTCCCAAACCGCCGCTGATCTACCGGGCAGCCGGATGCGGCCAGTGCTCGCAGACGGGCTACCGAGGCCGGACCAGTGTGAACGAGGTGATGCTCGTCACCGAGGAGATCCAGAGGCTCACGATCGACAGGAGATCGTCCGACGAGGTGCGGGGCGCCGCCATCGAGGCGGGGATGCAGACCCTCCGCCTCGACGGCCTCGCCAAGGTCGCCAACGGCGTCACGTCGCTCGAAGAGATCCTCCGGGTGGTCGTATGACGGACGCGGCGACGACGGCGCGCACCGACAGGGCACTTGGCGAGCTCCTCGTCGAGCGGCGCCTCCTGTCGCACGCCGCGTTGGAGGGGCACTTCATCGCGGCGAGCACCCAGGGTGTGCCTCTGAGCCGCATCCTCATCAAGTCCTCGAGCAGGCACGACGCAGGCGTGCTGGCCGTCGTCGCCGCTCATCTGTCCGTACCGTTCTTCGACCTCGCCGCCGGAGGCGTGGTCCCCGACGAGGAGGCGCTCGAGGCGCTGGCGCCTGACGTGGCGAGGTCGAACAGAGCGCTCCCGATCACGATCGACCCGAGTGGCGGGCTCGTGGTGGCCGTCGCCGATCCACTCGACGAGCTCGCACGCGACTCGCTCGTCGCCGAGACGGGGCGCGATGTGGTGCTCGGCCTGGCGCCCGGCGAGGCGCTCGATGCGGCCATCAAGCAGGCGTATGCGGGCCACCGACCCGTTGGCGGCGACATCACCGAGGTGACGGTACCGACGCTGCTGGCCGAGCTCATGGACCGCGGCGGGTCGGATCTGCACCTCACTGCCGGAACGTTCCCCCAGATCAGGGTCGACGGCAATCTCGTTTCGCTCGAGCACCACACCGTGCTCACCCCTGCCGACGTCCACGATCTCCTCGACCCGCTGATGACGTCATCGCACCGGCTCACTCTCGAGCAGGAACGCGAGCTCGACTTCTCGCACCCGATCCATGGCACGGGACGGTTCAGGGTGAACGTCTCCTACCAGCGCGATTCGCTCGGGGCGGTCATGCGGGCGATCCCGGACGAGATCATGTCGGTCGAGGAGCTCGGGCTGCCCAAGGTGATGGCGTCGTTCGCGCAGGCGCGCCAGGGGTTCGTTCTGGTGACGGGCCCCACGGGCGCAGGCAAGACGACGACGCTGGCGGCGCTCATCGACCTGGTGAACACGACACGCCACGACCACATCGTCACCATCGAAGACCCGATCGAGTTCATGCATCGCCACAAGAAGTCGATCGTCAGCCAGCGCGAGATCGGCTCGGACACCAAGAGCTTCACCGGGGCCTTGAAGCACGCCCTCCGCCAGGACCCCGACGTGATCCTCGTCGGCGAGATGCGCGACCTGGAGACGATCGCGGCGGCGATCACCGCCGCAGAGACAGGGCATCTCGTGTTCGCGACGCTTCACACCAGGAGCGCGTCGCAATCGATCGAACGGATGATCGACGTCTTCCCTGCCCATCAGCAGTCCCAGGTGCGTGTCCAGCTGGCCGGCTCGCTCAACGCCATCGTCTCGCAGCAGCTCGTCAGGAGAGCCGACGGCAAAGGGCGCGTGCCCGCCGTGGAAATCCTCGTCGCCACCGGGGCGATCAGGAACCTCATCCGTGAGGGCAAGGACCATCAGATCCAGACGGCCATCCAGTCCGGTGCCCAGCATGGGATGCAGACGATGGACGCCTCGCTGGCTGCCCACCTGCGTTCCGGGGCGATCACCCGCGACGCCGCCTTCGAGAGCGCACACGACCCAGACGTCCTCACGGCGCTGCTGTAGACCTGCCGAGGAGGAGCAGACCACATGACCACCACCACGACCACACCGACGGGCGGAGTCCAGAAGTTCACGTATCGGGTTCGTGACAAGGACGGGCGGCTCCGCACCGGCGACATCGAGGGATCGAGCACCGAAGCCGTCGTGAGGGCGCTGCGCCGCCGCGGGCTCATCCCGCTCGACGTGCAGCGCAAGCAGGCGACCGGCCTGAACCGGGAGGTCACGATTCCCGGGTTCGGCCACCGCGTGAAGTCGCGCGACGTCGTGCTTTTCAGCCGCCAGTTCGCCACGATGGTGAACAGCGGGCTGTCGCTCATCAAGGCCCTGTCGGTGCTCATCGAGCAGAGCGAGAACAGGGCGCTGGCGGACGTCATCAGCCAGGTGAAGTTGGACGTCGAGCAAGGCCGCTCCCTCTCGGCGGCCCTAGAGCGCCATCCCAAGGTGTTCTCGGACCTCTACGTGGCGATGGTGCGCGCCGGCGAGATCGGCGGCGTGCTCGACGAGACGCTCAATCGCTTGGCGGACATGCTGGAGGCGAACCTGGCACTTCGTTCGAAGGTGCGCTCAGCGATGGCCTATCCGATGGTCGTCGGCGGCCTCATCCTGCTCGTGACGACGGCGATGATCATCTTCGTGGTGCCCGTGTTCACGAACCTGTACGCCGAGCTGGGGCAAGGGGCGTCCTTGCCGGTTCCGACGAGGCTCCTCGTGGGCCTCTCCAAGGCGGCGACGACCTGGTGGTGGCTTCTCGCCATCATTGCGGCGATCGGGATCTGGGCGTTCCGGAACTGGATCTCGAGCGCGGCCGGCAGGCAGGTGTGGGACGGCATCAAGCTCAAGGTCCCGGTCTTCGGCAGCCTGGTCCACAAGACGGCGCTGAGCCGTTTCTCGAGGACGCTGGCGGTGCTGAGCCGCACGGGCGTACCGATACTGCAGTCGATCGACATCGTCTCGGACACGGCGGGCAACCGGGTCGTCGCCAAGGCACTCCAGGACGTGAAGACGTCCGTTCGAGAAGGCGAGTCTCTTGCCGGCCCGCTGGAACGACACACCGTTTTCCCCCCGATGGTCGTACAGATGATGGCGGTGGGGGAAGAGACGGGAGCGCTCGACGCCATGCTCGAGAAGGTGTCCGCCTACTACGACCGGGAGGTCGACGACACGATCTCGACGCTCACGAGCCTCATCGAGCCGATCCTCATCGTCATCATGGGAGTAACGGTCGGAGCGATCTTGATCGCGCTCTACCTGCCGATATTCAACATCGCAGGACTCGTCCAGTAGCCGGTGGGCCGCAGGCCCCAAATGAGCCGTCCGCGCTCAACTATCGACCGTGGATGCCGATGACATTGGAGCGGGTCGAAGGTCGGCCCGCAGCCGTACCCACGGAGGTTCCCAACCTATGCGTACTCTGCGCGAACGGCTGGCCAAGGACGATGGCTTCACGCTCATCGAGCTCATGGTGGTGGTACTGATCATTGCAGTCCTCGTCGCCATCGCCATCCCATCGTTCCTCGGCTTCCGGGCCAGGGCTCAGGATCGTGCCGCCCAATCGGACATCAGGAACGTGCTTCTCTCCGAGAAGGCGTACTGGACCGATACCGGGGCGTTCACGGAGACCGAGTCTGACCTGAAAGGCTACGAGCCCAGCATCGAGACCAACACGACCAGCTCGGCGACTCAAGGTGTCTTCACCGACATGTCGGTCGCCTCGAACGACGACGTCGTCTGCCTGACGCAGGCGAGCGACTCCGGCAACTTCTTTGCCATCTTCGAGGACGAGACCGCAACCGGCGGCACGTACTACGGCGCCAGCGCCGGTGACATCACGTGCCCGTCGTCTGCAGCCGCAGGCGGCCCGAGCTCGACGGCAACAGTGACCTGGAGCACGGCGGGCTTCCCCGCTGCCCCGTGATGCCACTGTCGTGACGCGACCTCGAGGTCGTGGAGATCGGGGGACGAGCATCTGCTCGTCCCCCGACCTCGTATCGGATGCCACCCCGAGGCCGGCAGATCCACGGACCGTTCGACGCTCCGCTCTACGCTCCATCCGCTCATGACGACTCTCCTCGCAGCCATCGCGGCGCTCTCGGGGCTCGCATTCGGCTCTTTCATCCACGTCGTGGCTCGGCGCGTGCCTGCCAAGCTCTCCGTCGTCGCCCCCGGCTCTCGGTGCCCCCTCTGCGAGGCCCCCGTCCGGCCCCGCGACAACATTCCCGTCCTGTCCTATCTGATCCTGCGCGGCAGGTGCCGCGACTGCGGCAGGCCGATCGGCTGGAGATATCCGGCCGCCGAGATCGCCACGGCCGGGTTGTTCGCGGCAACGGTCGTGGTGATCGGGACGCGCTGGGTGCTGCCCGCCTTCTTGTGGTTCGCCGGCGTGACGATGGCGCTCATGATCACGGACCTCGACCACAAGCTCATCCCGAATCGAATCCTGTTTCCCGGCACCGCCATCGCGACGGCCCTGCTCGTCGCCGGGTCCCTGCTCGACGGCGAGCCGGGCATGCTGCTGACGGCGATCGCAGGAGCGGTTGCCTTCTTCGCGATCCTGCTGGCGCTGGCGCTCGTCGCCAGAGGAGGCTTCGGCTACGGCGACGTCAAGCTGGGCTTCCTGCTCGGGATGTTTCTCGGGTACGAGAGGTTCTCGTTCGTCCTCGCCGCGCTGCTCATCGCCTTCTTCGCCGGTGGCATCGTGTCGCTCCTGCTGGTGGTGACGAGGCTGCGGAGCCGCAAGGACGCCATTCCGTTCGGCCCATACCTCATCCTGGCCACCTACGTCGTGCTCGCCCGAGGGCCGCAGCTCATCGACTGGTACCTCAACCGCTAGTGGTGCGTCGTCCAATTGGTGACCTCGGCTCTGGACCGCCGGTCCGACGCCTGTCACTCGCACGGACGGCCACCCATACGCTGTCTCCCGCTCGGCGGGGGACCGGCGAGCGGTCGCCCTGCGACCCGAGCCGAAGGGGCCGCCTGGCAGACCGGACCAAAGGGTCCCCCTCGACTCGGCCTCCAGCGCTCATCGATCCCCCAGAAACCAGGGGATGAGCGTAAGAAGCCGAACCGAGGGACACCTGCCAACCGCACGGACGGCCACACACACGCTGTCTCCCGCTCGGCGGGGGACCGGCGAGCGGTCGCCCTGCGACCCGAGCCGAGGGGGCACCTGGCAGACCGGACCTCCGCGTGGCGACGCCGCAAACCGGGACAGCCGCTGCCCGTGGTCATCAATCCCGCGACAGACCACTAGCGAGAATCCCTTGCAGCAGCAGGGAATCTCGCTTGTTGGGGGGTCCACTGTCTCGAGGCCGGTCCGTGTTGAAACGGAGTTGGGACCGCCCTCAGCTTCCCGGGTCGATGTTCTGGTTGAGGTGGAAGAGGTTGTCGGGGTCATAACGACGCTTCACGTCTAGGAGTCGGTCGTAGACCACCCCGTAGGAGCTCCTCACCGCGTCGCTCGCTTCGTCGTCACCCAGATAGTTGACGTAACGACGCCCGCTGAAGTGTGGTGCTAGTGCCTCATAGGTGTCCTTCACCCAGAGGGTGTTCTCTTCGCTTTCGGCAGGGTCGATCCACTCCCCGGCAATCAACAGGTTGTAACTCCGCTCGCGGTGCGGAAAAGCAGTGGCGGTCGGCTCGACTCGAGTGACCTCACCGTGGAAGTGCTCCACCAACATCCCTGTCATTGGCGAAGGGCACGTCGCGAATCGCTCGATTGCCGTATCGATGAACACATCGCTCAGTCCCGATAAGAACGCAGACTTCCAATAGTTGAGGGCGCCTTGGGGGAAACCATCGTCGAGGAGAGTATTGACCACCGGATACGGCATCACACCAACCGCAACCATGGCCGGCTCTCCAAACGATTTGAGAGGCGCGAGGTCACGATCGGCCTTCGCTGGATCGCCGACATGACACACGACGAAGGCCGCCAACTTGGTGCCCGAGCCGTCTGGAGCATGCACGAGGCCGCAGAAGACGGTGAGATCGTCGCCGACGTCTTGCGTGAACTCCCGGTAGAAGCGAATCACGTCACCCGCCGCAGAGAGAGGATGGGCGATGAGCCCTCCGGTCACCATCGACAGCGTGTGCAGGTTGTACTCGAACGAGGCGGCAACTCCGAAGTTGCCACCGCCGCCGCGACAGGCCCAGAACAGATCGGAGTTCTCGTCGTCCGAGGCCGTCAGCACCTGACCGTCGGCCGTGATGAGTTCGATCGATCTGACATTGTCAACCGCCATGCCATAGCTCGACATCACCCATCCCAGCCCACCGCCGAGGGTGAGCCCGGCGATTCCGGTGCTGGAGACGGCCCCACCGGTCACGGCCAGACCGTGAAGGGCTGTGGCCCGGTTGAACTCATTCCAGTTGACACCACCTTGGGCGCGCGCGGTCTTGGCGCTCGGATCTACGTGGATGCCCTTCATCAAGGACAGGTCGATCATGAGCCCGCCGTCGGTAACGGCGCTCCCGGCAGGGTTGTGACCGCCGCCCTTGACCGAGATTTCCAGACCCTCATCGCGACCGTAGTTGACCGCGTCGACGATGTCGGCGGTGTTGAGACAACGGGCAATCACGCTGGGGTGCTTGTCAATCAGGCCGTTGTGAACTCTTCGGGCGTGGTCGTAACCGGCATCCTCGGCTGTGAGAATCGTCCCGGAGAATGCGGCGCTGAGAGCGGCAAGACCATCCGCAGGGGCGCTCATTCAATTCCTCCTCGCGATCGAGCCACTGACCCTACCCCTCCCGGCCGCCTTCGGGCTGACGGTGCTCATGATCGGTGCGGCCGTCCTGAGGACGCGCGCCAAGGACGCCCGCCGCAACGTCGTCGCCGACCTGATCCTGGCAGCCGTCGCCGCCGTGAACCGGGTGATCCAGCTACTCGCGTGATGCTCGCAAGCTCCGATGCCGGCGCTCGCTCAGGAGCGGGTCCGCTCGACAACGACGCCCGGGCACTTCGCACGGGCGACCACGCAACGGCGCGACGGCACGCCGGCTGACACCCGTTCAGCGGCTAGGCGATCCGGGGTCGGCGGATCTCTTCGCGGTCGCGTCGGCTTGGCCGCAGTCGATGCAGTCATAGGCGTCGAAGCGCCCAGCCGGGGTTCGCTGCTCGCCCCGCCCCCTCTCCCAGAGCGGGCGGGGGGCATATTCGAGGTTCTCCGACCCGCAGACACGGCAGCGAAGGCGGACGTCGCGTTCCCACGAAGCCCCGCACGCTCCGCACACCACGACGATCGTCCCGTCATCGCCGCGCTCACCGGACAAGTCCTCGCTCTCATCACAGCTCGGACAGGTGACCAACGACATCGCCTCCCCACCCTACGGTGCCATTGGGACGCTGCGCCTCGACGGCGATCCGACGCTCGTTTCGGCGTGAGCGCCGGCGGCTCCGATGAGCGGCTCTCCCTCGAGCGTGCTCGAAGAGGTACCCATAGAATCGACCAGGGCGCTCAGCGCCCACTCCAAGGCGACCACATGGACTTCTCCGGTGAAATGGCTGCGATCCAGCAGCAGTTGGCGCGATCACACGACATGAACGTCCGACGTACTCGGGTGCTCGAGACGTTGGACGCCGCCCCCGGTGAGCGCGTCCTCGAGGTGGGCTGCGGATCCGGCCTGTACCTTCGAGATGTCGGAGTCGCCGTCGGTCCCACCGGAGCCGCGGTGGGCGTCGACACGAGCGAGGACCAGGTGCGGGTCGCCGGCGCACACTGCGCAGACCTGCGACAGGTGGATGTGCGAGTCGGCGACTTGCTGGCGCTCGGCGGGCTCGGCCAGCCCTTCGACGCAACACTGTCGGTGCAGGTGCTCGAGTACGTCGCGAACGTCGCCGCGGCCGTTGCCGGGCTCGCCGATCTCACGCGTCCCGGAGGACGCTTCGTCAACGTCGCCACCAACTGGGGTGCCCTCTTCTGGACCGGAGGCAACACGGCGCTCACGGCGCGGATCGTCGCGACGTGGGATGAGCACGCCCCACATCCCAACCTCCCCGTCGCTTTGCCGTCGCTTCTGGAGACTTCCGGCTTCGGAGGCGTCCGCCAAGCTCCCGTCACCATCATCAACCGGCACTTCGATCCGAACACGTTCGGCTACGGAGCCGCCCGACTGATGGCGGCCTTCGCCCTCACCAGGGCCGACGTGAGCAGCCTGGACGTCGAGGCGTGGTTCTCCAGCCTCGAGGAGGCCGACGCCGAAGGGCGCTACTTCCTCTCGTCGGTGCCGGTGCTCACGACGGCGACACGGCTCGGCTGACGGGCCCGTCGATGTGCCCGACTGCGCAGTGACAGCCCTCAGGTGATCAGACTGTCGATGGTCCGCAGAAGTTCGACGACGATGATCGGCTTCGCGATGTACGCGTCGGCGCCCGCTTCGATGAGCTTGCGCACTTGGCCGGATGTGGCATCGGCGCTCACGACGACGACGGGGATCGAGGCCGTCGCCTCGTTCTCGCGGAGCCGACGCAGGACCTCCTCGCCGGACATGTCTGCAAGGTGTAGGTCGAGCAGCACGAGCGCCGGTTGATGCTCGGCAGCCAGCTCGACGGCGAGGCTGCCCTGCATGCACGGGATCACCGTCAGGCTCTCGCGATGGGCGATTATTCGTTCGACCAGATCGAGGTTGGCCAGGTTGTCCTCGATGTAGAGGACCTTGTGCTCCCCAGGTGCCTCCGGGCCGGCGCTGGTCGGACCGACGTGATCATTCAGTCGCTCGTGGCGCTCCACGGGGCCTTCGACGACAGGAAGCTCCACCCAAAACGTGCTCCCGACGCCGACGGTCGACTCGACACCGAGCTCGCCGCCCAAGGCTTCGGCGAGCCGCCGGGAGAGGGCCAACCCGATGCCGGTTCCTTCGACTTCGGTCTGTTCGGCCCCCAGCCGCTCGAACGGTGTGAACAGCTTCCCGAGGAGAGCCTCGTCGAGACCCGGACCGGTGTCCGTCACGCCGAGTCGCATCAGGCCGGGCTCGGAGCGCTCGCATGCCACCGTGACCCGGCCACCCGGCCGGTTGTACTTGATGGCGTTCGAGAGCAGGTTGAGGAGGATCTGCTTGAGGCGCTGCCGATCGGCGAGGGCGTAGTCATGTGATGCAAGATCGACCCTGTTCTCGATGACGACCGAGCGTTGATCGGCGGTGGGACGAACGATGTCGAGCGTTTCGGCGACGATCTCGGCCATGAGGACCGGTTCCATCGAGAGGGCGATGGTTCCCGACTCGATCCGCGATATGTCGAGCACCTCGTTGATGAGGTCGAGGAGGTGGCGTCCCGCCTTGAGGATGTGACCGACCGAGTCGCGCTCCGTCGCCGTCCGGTCCCCCATCTCCAAGAGCTGAGCGAACCCCAGGATCGAGTTGAGCGGCGTTCGCAGCTCATGGCTCATCCTCGACAGGAACTCCGTCTTCATCTGGGACGCTTCTCGTGCCGCGTCCCTCGCTGCTTGGGCGGCAGCCTCGGCCCGCCACTGCAGCCGCTGCGAGCGGACCAGCAAGGCGATCCCGACGGCGACGACCAGGAACAGAGGGATCCCGACGGCGCCGACGGCGTCGCGGATGCTGTCTGCACCCGCCTGGGCCTGGGCGACCGGGATGGCGGCAACCACCGTCCACCCCAGGGTCTCCACCTCGTGAGCCACGACCATCATGGCGGTGCCGTCGAGGTCGATCTCACCTGGGTCGCCCCGTGGGCTCAACATGGTCGATCCGATTGACAGATCCTGGATCGCAACGAGGTCTGGGGGGCGACCGCTCGGAGTGGCCAAAACCGTGCCGTGCTGATCGGCGACCCATAGCCTCACGCCCTGCACAGCAGCCACCTCGTCGACGAGCGTCTGCACGTAGTCGAGATACACCCCGGCGATGAGGATCGCCCGCGCGGGCCCGTCCGATCCACTCCCCGCCTCTCCTCTCACATACGTTGCAATCGTGAGTACGAAAGGGTTGCCGGACTGGGCCGATTGGAACGCCTCAGAGGCGTAGGTCTCGCCGGCGGAGACGAGTCCCACGTAGTAGTCCCTGTTCGCGAAGCTGTCGCCGATGAGCTCGGGGGCAGTCGGCGTACCGCGGAGCACGCCGTCCAGATCGAGAAGACCGGAACCCGCCATCCCAGCGTTGGCAGACGCAAGTGTCGCCAACTCCTCCTGGATCTCGGCGTCGTCGAAGCGGGCAGGATCGCCGCCTGCCACGGCGTCGACGAGCCCAGGCCGCGCGGCGCTCGCCTCGACCAGGGCGATGATCGCCCCGAGCCTCCCGGCGAGCAGCTCGCTCGAGAGCTCAGTGGTCAGTTGCAGCCTCGCCGATACCTCGTCCTCGACGACATCGACCGCTCGATCGGTGGTCAGTACGGCGAGTAGCACCAACGGGACGAGCGCGCAGAGCGTTGCGATCACCGCGAGCCGGATACTGCGGAACCGGTGACCGGGAGGATCCACCGTCACTTCGAGCGGGTCTCGGTCATCAGGACCCGCGGCGCCCTTGGACGCGCTCCGGGACATGCGGCACCTTACCCCCGGGGGCCAGATCGCCCCGACATCGTCGGCCCCAAAGCTCTGTCGGACTGGACTCGGAGCGGACGCGACAAAACCCATAGAGGCGCCGGTCGGTCGCGTATATGCTCTGGCGCTGGCGAGGCGAACCAGTGGTCGAGGAGCCTCGTCTTTGCAGGGTCGATCCGGCGTTCGAGACGGGAAGCCGATGGAAGCGCGCCAGCCTGGCGGGTTCACGATCGCCGCTTTCGCGGTTGCAGTGACGCTCGGAGGCGCCAACTTCCTCGCGGTGCGTTTCAGCAACCGGGAGCTGCCCCCGATCTGGGGAGCGGGGATGCGTTTCGCACTCGCCGCCGCGCTGTTCATCGTGATTGCCCGCCTCCTTCGGCTTCGCCGGCCACGCGGCAGGTTGCTGGTGCTCACCGTGGTGTACGGACTGCTGAGCTTCGCCATCTCGTATGCCCTCATGTACTGGGCCTTGGTTCGCGTCACCGCTGGGGTGGCCACGGTGGTGATGGCTGTCGTACCTCTCGTCACCCTCCTGCTGGCGACGGCACAGCGCCTCGAGCGATTGACGGGCCGGGCAGTCGTCGGCTCCGTGCTCGCCCTCGCCGGGATCGTCTGGATGACGGTCGGGCCGCAAGACGTCGACCTACCGCTGGCGCCGCTCGTGGCGATGTTGCTGGCCGCATTGTCGATCGGCGAGAGCGTCATCGTGAGCAAGAGAGTCGCCGGCAATCATCCCGCCATGACGAACGCGGTAGGCATGAGCACGGGGGCGATAGCGCTTCTGGCGATGTCAGCGATCGCCGGGGAGCAGTGGGTGATCCCCCGCCAGACGGAAGTGGTGTGGTCGGTGCTGTATCTCGTGACTCTCGGCTCGGTCGGGCTCTTCATCCTCACCCTGCTGGTGATCCGCCACTGGACCGCCTCGGCCACGTCATACATGTTCGTGCTGTTCCCGGTGGTGACGATGCTGCTCGGCGCTTGGCTGGCCGATGAGCCGATCTCGTTCCAGGGGGTCGTCGGCGCGGCGCTCGTCATGGCGGGGGTGTGGTTCGGAGCGCTCTCGCGTGCGGCTCGAGACGTCCGACGCGTCCCTGTCGGTGAAGCACCACGGGTGCGCCAGCCGGCCCGAGCGGCTCGAGGGGCTCAGACCAACTCGCCGCGACGGTAGGTTCGCACCGCGCCGGACACGTGCAGAAGACGCTGCCGAGCTCGGCGAAGCCGCCGAGGCGCGTCGACCATGGTTCGAGTTCGCCCGTGGCGACGGACGGCTCCTAGGTGTCCTTCGCTCTCGGCCCCGACTTCACCACGGACTCGTCGACTCCCTCCGCATAGGCGCCGAAGTTGGCGGCGAACATCGCCGCCAGCTTGTTGGCGTACCGATCGAACTCATCCACATCCGTCCAGGTCGATCGGGGGATCAGGAGCTCAGACGGCACGTCGGGCACCGATGTGGGCACAGAGAGCCCGAAGATGGGGTCTTCGACATACTCGACGTCGTCGAGGGCGCCTCCCAGGGCGGCATTCAGCATCGCCCTGGTGTAGGGGATGCGGATCCGGGTCCCGACGCCATGCGGTCCGCCCGTCCAGCCGGTGTTGATCATCCACACCTTGCAGCCGTGCTCGTCGATCTTGCCTGCCAGCACGTTGGCGTAATAGGAGGGCGGCAACGGCAGGAACGGCGCTCCGAAGCACGCCGAGAACGTCGCCGAAGGCTCCGTGACGCCGCGCTCCGTGCCGGCCAGCTTGGCGGTGTAGCCACTGATGAAGTAGTACATCGCTTGCTCACGGGTCAACCTGGAGATCGGCGGGAGCACACCGAAGGCGTCGGCTGAGAGGAAGACCACGTTTCGCGGATGGGGCCCCGTCATGCTGGGCTCGGCGTTGGGCAGGTGGGCGAGCGGGTAGGCGCACCGCGTGTTCTCGGTCTTCGAACCGTCCGTCCAGACCGGACGGCGGGTCTCGGGGCTGACGACGACGTTCTCGAGGATGGTCTCGAACTGATTGGCCGCCTCGTAGATGAGCGGCTCGTCCTCTCGTGACAGGTTGATGGTCTTGGCGTACGACCCGCCCTCGATGTTGAAGACGCCGTCGACGCCCCATCCGATCTCATCGTCGCCGACCATGAGCCTGGCCGGGTCGGTGGCGAGCGTCGTCTTGCCCGTCCCCGACAGACCGAAGATGACGGCTGAGTCGCCACGCTCCCGGCCGACGCTCGCCGAGGCGTGCATCGACAGGACATCTCTCTTCGGGAGCAGGTAGTTCATCACGGAGAAGACGGACTTCTTCATCTCGCCGGCGTACGTCGAGCCCCCGATGAGCAGGACCTTGTGCTCGAAGCTGATGCAGATGAACACCTCACTGCGCGTGCCGTCACGTTCGGGATCGGCGTGGAAGGTGGGGGCGTGCACGATCGTGAAGTCGGGCACGAACGCCTCGATCTCGTCTGAGATGTCGAACTTGCGGCGCAGGATGAACATGTTCCTGCAGAACAGGGAGTGCCACGGGCTCTCGGTGATGGCCCTGACGGACAGCCGGTTCTTGGGATCCGCGCCGGCGTACAGGTCTTGTACGAAGAGCTCACGTTCGCCGAGGTGCTTGCAGACCTTGGCGTAGAGGGCGTCGTAGACGTCCGGCTCCATGGGATGGTTGACGTCCCCCCACCAGATGTCGGACTCGGTGCTCTCCTCGCGGACGACATATTTGTCCTTGGGGCTGCGGCCGGTGTACGGGACGGTGTCGACCACGAGTGCGCCGCGATGAGCCAGCTCACCTTCACCGCGTCGCAGAGTGTGCTCGTAGAGTTCCGGGGACGGCAGGTCCCAGTGGACGGTGAGTGATGGTGTGATTCCGTGTACGGTCAGTGATCTCATGGGACCTCCGCAGGGTGTTGCCGCGTACAGGCTACGCGTCTCTGAGGCTCTTCCAGCAGGGTCATTCGACTCTCCCACCCGATCCGTGCTCCACCGTCGCTCGACATCTCGCCGGCGATGACTGGCCTCCTCCTCGACAACCCTCTCCTGCTGCTGTTCCTCGTGCTTGGCATCGGGTACCTCGTCGGTCGGATCACGATCGGCGGCTTCGGTCTCGGGATCTCAGCCGTTCTCTTCGTCGGACTGGCGTTCGGCGCCCTCCACGAGGACATGCGTCTGCCTGACTTCGTCTATCTCTTCGGATTGATCGTCTTCGTGTACACGGTAGGACTGTCTGCGGGGCCCGGCTTCGTCACATCGTTCCGCCACGGAGGAGCGAAGGACAACGCTCTGGTTGCGGCGGTCCTGGTGGTGGCGTTCGTCGCCACCATCGGCTGCGCCCGGCTGTTCGACATCGGCGGCTCGTTCGCGGCGGGTGTCTACACCGGTTCGCTCACGAACACACCGGCACTCGCGGCGGTACTGCAGTACGAGACCGACCGGGCCGATCCGGCCGACCTCGATCGCAGGCTGGCCGAGCCGGTCGTCGGTTACTCCGTCAGCTACCCGTTCGGTGTGCTCGGAATGGTGCTGGCCGTGTACCTCCTGCGGAGACGGCGGCCGGGGGGCGGCAGGCCGGACCAGATCGAGAGGATGATGCCGGAGGATCTCACGAACACCACCGTCGTCGTCACGGTCGGGGAGCACACCGGGATCGACCTGGCGACCCTGATGAGGGACGAGGGCTGGCGGGTGGTCTTCACCCGGCACAGGGAAGGCACCGAGATCGAGATCCCGAACGCCCATTCGGTGCTCCACCTGGGGGACCTGGTGACTGTGATCGGCGAGAGCCACGACGTCGAGGGGGTCGTCGCCTCACTCGGTGAACGGGCGAAGGTCGACCTGGCACTCGACAGGTCCGTGATCGACTACCGCCGCGTCTTCGTCTCGAACGACGAGCCGGTCGGGAGGAGGATCGCAGACCTGGCTCTTCTCGAGCGATTCGGGGCCATCGTCACGCGGGTGAGGAGGGGTGACGTCGACCGGATGGCCCGCCCGGACACGGTGCTCGAACCGGGCGACCGGATCCGCGTCCTGGCGCCGCGCGACAGGATGGCCGCGGTGAGCGCCTATTTCGGCGACTCGTATCGCAAGCTGTCCGAGATCGACGTCGCATCGTTCAGCCTCGGCATCGCCCTGGGGCTGCTCGTCGGGATGGTCCGCCTCCCTCTACCCGGTGATAGCAGCTTCGCACTCGGGCCGGCGGGGGGCCCCCTCGTCGTCGGCCTCATCCTGGGGGCGCTGCGCCAGACAGGACCGATCACGTGGCAGCTGCCGTACAACGCAGGCCTGACCGTCCGTCAGCTCGGCGCGGTCCTCTTCCTCGCGGGGGTCGGCACCCGCTCGGGACACGCCTTCGCCGAAACGCTCGGCGATGGAAACGGATGGCAGCTGCTTCTGCTCGGCGTCGCCGTAACAACTCTGGCTGCAGTCCTCGTGGTCATCGGAGGAGTGCTGGTGCTCCGGTCTCCGACCGGCGTCCTGGCAGGGGTCGTAGCCGGGTTGGTGACACAACCTGCGGTCCTCGCCTTCGCAACGGAGCAGACGGGTGACGAGCTGCCGAGCATCGGCTACGCGACTGTCTACCCTACGGCCACGCTCGTGAAGATCCTCCTCGCCCAGGCCATCGTGGTCTTCTTCCCGTAGGACGAGCTTCGGGCATGGTCGATCCGAGTGCGACGAGGTGAGTGAATGAGCGGTCCAGATCGGTTCGGTGTGTTCCTGCCGTCCTTCGTCTGGGAGAACGACGGACCCGAGCGGGCGCGCGGGATCGCCGGCTTCGCCGCCGAGGTCGAGAGCCTCGGATTCGACTCGATCTTCATCACTGATCACCTGCTTGCCGCGCAGCAGTTCTACGCGGTGTCGTTCCTCGAGCCCGTCTCGACGCTGTCGTTCGTCGCTTCGATCACGACCCGCATCCGCCTCGGTACGTCTGTGATGGTGTTGCCGATCCGAGAGCCGGTCATCCTGGCCAAGCAACTCGCCACCCTGCAGTTTCTGTCCAACGGACGCGTCGTTCTCGGGGCAGGGATAGGGTGGTATCCACCGGAATACAAAGCCACCGGGGTTCGCAAGTCGGAGCGCGGGACCCGGACCGATGAGATCCTCGACATCATCGTTCCGCTGCTCGAAGGCGAATCGGTGTCGTATGCCGGCAAGCACTACTCGATCAAGGACGTCGAGATCGAGCCGAGGTTCGCCTGGCGCCCCCCGGTGTGGATCGGGGGCGGATCCCAGCTCGCCGACTCCGAGTCCCCCGAGCTGCCTCGCTTCGCCGAGCCGGTGAAGGCGAGGATCCTGCGATCAGAGGGGTGGATCCCGCGCCCCACGTGTCCTCCGGAGGACATCGCCCGAGACTGGGAGGAGCTCCAGCAATACCTGCAGGACCACGGAAGAGATCCGGCAACACTCGCAGTCGCCCACGAGAACTTCGTGCACGTCGTGCTCACAACCGATCCGAGGAAGGCGCGCTCCGAGCAACACGAGGCCTTCCTTCGAGTCATGAGCGAGGCCCGCGGCCCCGACTACCTCGAGAAGGTCTACCTCTTCGGAACGCCCGACGAGATCATCACGTCTCTCCAGGAACGGGTCGACGCAGGCGTGCAGCGCTTCATGCTCCATACGCTGACGCCCGATCCCGGGCAGCTCGAGAACTGGATCTCCGAGATCATCCCGCATGTGCGGTTTCCCGCGGACCAGGCACAGTGACCAGCGAGCGACGCCACTCGTCGAGGTGGCCAAGCCCCGCCCCACCACCCCGATGACGCTCCAACTGCCGGCCGAAGACGGAACTCTGACTCGATGGCGGCCCTCCGGGACGGTGCTCCCGCCGCCAGAGCCCGGGGGGTTCAGCGCGCGGGTCGCCTTGGCTGCCACCCATGTCGTCGCCGATCCGTCGCCGGACCTCACCGGCGATGGCACCGCCCACCTCGATTGGGAGGCGACGCTTGCGTATCGGCACCACGTGTGGTCGCTCGGGCTGGGTGTCGCGGAGGCGATGGACACGGCCCAGCGCGGAGCCGGACTGACTTGGGAGGCGTCCAGGGAGCTCATGAGACGGACCGGCGCGGAGGCGGCAAGCGTGGGAGGGTTGGCCGTCTTCGGGGCCGGGACGGATCAACTCCCGGCATCGCCTTCCACCCAGCCGAAGATCCTCGAGGCATACCGCGAGCAACTCGAGCTCATCGAATCGCTGAGAGGCGGGGCGGTCGTGATGGCCTCGCGGGCGCTCGCCCACATGGCACGGTCACCCGACGACTACCTCGATGTGTACACCACGCTGCTCGCCGACGTAGCACGTCCCGTGATCATCCATTGGCTGGGGGACATGTTCGATCCGGAGCTGCACGGCTACTGGGGGTCGACAGATCTGTGGGCTGCGATGGAGACCGTCATCGAGCTGGCGAGGATCTGTGGACGGCAGATCGACGGGGTGAAGGTGTCGGTGCTCGACGACTCGTTGGAGCGCCAGCTCCGCCGCGCACTCCCCGCAGGAGTGCGCGTCTATACGGGGGACGATCTCAACTTCGTCGACCTCGTCGCCGGTGACGGCGACCATCACTCGGACGCCCTACTGGGGGCGTTCGATCCGATCGCTCCTGCCGCCGCCCTTGCACTTCAGGCGCTCGACCGGGGAGATGTTGCCCGCTACCGGGAGGTGTTGGAGCCGACGATTCCGCTCAGCCGCCATCTCTTCGCGCCCCCCACGTCGCACTACAAGGCTGGCGTGGTGTTCCTCGCATACCTCAATGGACACCAGGAGCACTTCCGCATGCTCTCCGGAGCGGAGAGCATGCGCTCGCTCACCCACCTGAGCCGCCTGCTCGTGCTCGCAGACGAAGCTGGTCTGCTGCGCGATCCGCCCCTGGCCGTTCACCGCATGCGACTGCAACTCGCCGCCGCCGGGATCGACTGAGGTGATCAGCTCGTCGAGCGGGTTTGCGGATGCGAGCGGCACTGGTTTGCGCTCGTCGCCGGCGCCGCGTTCCGTCTGCAGGCACCCCGTACGCCATGTAGCGTTGCCGCCATCCGAGGGAC
Organism: Acidimicrobiia bacterium; assembly: GCA_036396535.1. Lineage (NCBI taxonomy): Bacteria > Bacillati > Actinomycetota > Acidimicrobiia > Acidimicrobiia bacterium. The sequence goes on from DASWKR010000031.1 coordinate 24,163, forward strand.
TGGAGCACCCTCGTCACGGGAGGAGATCGTGGGAGCCAAGCTCTCGCCGCTGCTGAGCCAGGCAACGAACGTGCTCGCCGTCCGAGGCCAGGGATGCCGCTTGTACGACGAGGCGGGTCGCGGGTACCTGGACTTCACGTCCGGGATCGGGGTGACGAGCACGGGCCACTGTCATCCCCACGTCGTTGCGGCTGCCCAGGCGCAGACCGCCGATCTGATCCACGGGCAGTTCACCACAGTGATGCACCCCCGCCTCTTGGAGCTGACCGAGCGCCTCGGCGACGTGCTGCCGGACCAGCTCGACTCGGTGTTCTACGCCAACGCCGGAACTGAGGCCGTCGAGGCAGCCGTTCGACTGGCTCGGCAGGCGACCCGCCGCACCAACATCATCGTTTTCCAGGGCTCCTTCCACGGCCGTACCACTGCCTCGCTGGCGATGACCACCTCGAAGACCTCCTATCGGGCCGGCTTACAGCCCCTCATGTCCGGCGTGTTCGTTGCACCGTTCCCGTACTCGTACCGCTATGGCTGGAAAGCCGAGGAGACGACGGCGTTCTGCCTCAAGGAGCTCGACTACCTGCTGGCGACGCAGTCGGCGCCCGAGGAGACGGCTGCCATCGTCATCGAGCCCGTGCTCGGCGAAGGTGGGTACGTCCCGGCGCCGCCCGGCTTCCTCGAGGGCATCGCCGAAAGGTGTCGGATGCATGGAATCGTGTTCGTGATCGACGAGGTGCAGACCGGCTTCGGGCGCACCGGCGAGTTCTGGGCGTTCGAGCACGGCGCCGCCAGGCCGGACGTGATCGTGATGGCGAAGGGGATCGCCTCGGGGTTCCCGCTGTCCGCCATCGCAGCATCCGAGGAACTGATGAGCCGGGGCTGGCCCGGCTCGCAGGGTGGGACCTACGGAGGCAACGCGGTCGCCGCCGCGGCAGCCATCGCGACGCTCGACGTCATCCGCGACGAGGCACTCGTCGGCAACGCCCACGACATGGGGACGCTGTTGCTGACGGCACTGCGCAGGCTGCAGGCGAGCCATCCGGCGATCGGCGACGTCCGCGGACTCGGATTGATGGCAGCCACCGAGTTCGTGACCGATTCGGGCGAACCGGACGGTCTCACCGCCAAGGGGGTCACTGCGGCGGCTGAGCGCAACGGCTTGCTCCTCCTGACATGCGGACCTCATGGCAACGTCGTGCGCTGGATCCCGCCGCTCATCGTCACCGAGGAAGAGATCGACGAGGGGCTGGTCGCCTTCGAGGCCGCCCTCGCAGAATCGACCGGCTGACGGATCGGCCGAACCAGCCACAAGTCACGGGAACCGCGGCCAGATCGACGATCGTCACAGCTGTATGAAGAAGCTTCTCGTCCTCGTCGCGTCCCTTTCCGTCCTGGCGACCGCATGCGGGGGGTCGTCGGACGTAACGTCCACCACCGCACCGTCCGATGAACCGACCACTACGACCACGACGGGGGCACCTGTCGAGGATGAGTCGTCCCGCCTCGTATTGCGGGTTGGTTACCGGGGCGGATTCGTTCCCATCGACTTCTTCGTGAGCCAGTCGGCCGCCTGGGAGCTGTATGCCGACGGCTCGCTCTACTTCGAGGGCGTCCTTCCCGCCATCTTCCCGGGACCCGCCTTGAGGCCTCTCCAGGTCATCGACATCGGCGATGACGTCCTCGGCGTGATGGATCTCATCGAGGACGCCGGGTTGCCGGCCATCGACCAGGAGTTCGACAACGAGGGCGCCAACTTCGTCGCCGACGCCTCGGAGACCGTCTTCCAGTATCGCGATGAGGCCGGTACCGACCACGTGCTCGGCGTGTATGCCCTCGGCTTCGATCAGCCACCCCAGGGCCGCGACGCCATCCTGATCCAGCTCGTGGACTTCCTGTCGCAGCTGGCATCTGCCGAAGGGGCCACCGAGTACGCAGGGGATCGCCTCCAAGTGTTCATCCGCGAGGGCGACCCCACCCAGGATCCGACCTCTGAGACGGTCGACTGGGCACTCCCGGTCACGCCCGCCGACTTCGCCGCCTCCGAGTACGAGGGATGGAGCTGCCTGACACTCGAAGGCGAGGATGCCGCGGCAGCTCTCACGGTCCTCTCCGAGGCCACCGAGACGACGCATTTCGATTCGGACGGCACGCTCTACGTGTCCAAGGCGCGCCATCTCCTGCCGGCCGAGGAAGGCTGCGCTCAGATCTTCGACTTCTGAGCCCGGCCGGAAAGCGCCTGGTTTAGGCTCCCTCACTCCTGCGAGTGAGGGAGCTGTGCTTTGAGCGAAGACCTGCGCCGGATCGGCGACGAGTACTGGGAGTACCAGCTCGAGGTCTCCCCGTCGACGGCCTTCATGATGGGCGACCATCGACACGACGACCGTCACGAGGACGCCTCGAGGGCCGCCGAGGACGAGGAGATCGGCCGGCTCAAAGCCTTTACAGCCCGGGCTGTGGCGATCGACCCCGCCGGCCTCTCGGCGGACGACAGGATCAGCCGCGAGGTACTCATCTACGAGGCCGAGACCACGGCTTCCGTGCTCGAGATGCGAACCGCCGAGATGGCCGTGAGCCACACCGTCGGCGCCCAAGCCCTCTTGCCGGTGTTGGTGTCGCAGCTCCCGATCGAACGGCCGGAGCACGCCGAGGCGCTCCTCGTCAAGTTCGCAGGTATCGGAAGGTGGTTCCGCGACAGCGTCGATCGCCTCAGGGAGGGGATCGCAAGGGGCCGGACCCCGATGGGGTCGACCGTCGAGAAGACCATCGCCCAGATCGACGCCGAGCTGGCCACACCCGTTGCAGACAGCCCCCTTCTCGGTGTCCGCACCCCGGCCTCGTTCGACGAGGACGCCGTCGCCGAGTACAAGGGGCGAGTCGCCGCGGCGATCACGGAGCACGTCCGGCCTGCGTTCGCGGTGTTCCGGGAAGCCCTCGCCGACGAGGTTCTCCCGGCGTCGCGACCGGACGACCGCCCCGGGCTCTCGTGGCTGTCCGACGGCGAGGAGACGTACGCCCGGCTCGTGCATCGCCACACCACGCTTGCGATGGACCCGAGGGAGATCCACACGATCGGGCTGCAGCAGATCGACAAGCTCGAAGACGAGTATCGGGGACTCGGCGACGAAGTGCTCGGCACGACCGACCTCACAGAGATCTTCAACCGCCTGCGGGACGACGCCGACCTGCACTTCGCCGACGGACCCGCCGTCGTCGCCGCCTCCGAAGCGGCCATGGCCAAGGCCAAAGCCGCCATGGGCGGTTGGTTCGGGAGGCTCCCCAAGGCCGACTGCGAGGTCAAGGAGACACTCACCGGGCCGACGGCGTTCTACAACCGCCCGGCGATCGACGGGTCGCGACCCGGCACGTTCTTCGTGAACACAGCCGAGCCGGCTCGCTGGGGCCGCTTCGAGATCGAGGCGATGGCGTACCACGAGGGCATCCCCGGGCACCATCTCCAGCTCGCCATCGCCCAGGAGCTGGAGGACGTCCCCATGTTCCGCAAGCACGCCCACGTCACCGCTTACGCGGAGGGCTGGGGGCTGTACACCGAGCGGCTTGCCGACGAGATGGGCCTGTACACCGGGCCGCTGGAGCGGATCGGCATGCTGTCTGCCGACTCGATGAGGGCAGGACGGCTCGTCGTTGACACGGGCCTCCACTCCATGGGCTGGACCCGGCAGCAGGCGGTCGACTACATCGCCGCGAACTCACCGATGAGTCTCGCGACCATCGAGGGCGAGGTCGACAGGTACATCGCCATGCCGGGCCAGGCCCTGGCGTACATGATCGGGCGCCTCGAGATCATGAGGATGCGCGCCGAGGCGGCCAAGTCCATGGGCGACCGATTCGACATCAAAGCGTTCCACGATGTCGTCCTCGGCTCGGGGCTCGTCCCCCTGGAAACGCTCGATCGGATGGTCGCCGAGTGGGCGGCGGCATGAGTGAGGATCTGGCGGCTCTCGCCGAGCGCTACTGGGAGTGGCGCATGGCCGCCAACCCGACCGAGGCGTCGCTGCTCGGCGACCACCGCTACGACGATCAGCTCGAGGACCTCACCCGCGAGGCAGAGGACGCTGCCGTCGCCGAGCTCGACGCCATCACCACCGCCGCCGAGGCCATCGAGCCTGCCTCGCTCGATGCACGCGATCGAGTGACGCGTGGCGTCCTGATCCACGAGGCCTCGACGCTTGCGGACGAGTACCGGGCGCGACTGCTCGAGCTCGCCGTCGATCCTTCCAGTGGCATCCACGTGGCATACCTCCAGGCAGCCGGGCAGCTGCCCTTGTCCGAGCCCGAGCACGCCGACGCACTGGTCGGTCGCTGGACGAAGTTCGGGACGCTGTTCGGGCAGGCCGTGCATCGCCTTCGGCAGGGGATCGCGACGGGTCGCACCCCTCCTCGGGTGGCGGTCGAGAAGGTGATCGCGCACATCGACGCCTACCTGGCGTCCCCGCTCGAGGGCGACCCGTTCGTCAGCGTCCCTCCTCCACCGCAGTTCACCGAGGCCGAGGTCGCCGCCTGGAGGGAGCGCCTCGTCGAGGCGGTGCGCACCCACGTCAGGCCGGCGTACGAGCACTACCGCACCGCACTCGTGGAGGAGGTCGTCTCCGAGTCCCGGCCGCAGGAGCGCGCCGGGATCGCGTGGATCGCCGACGGCGCCGAGGTGTATGCCGGGGCGATCAGGCGGCACACCTCGCTCGATCGCACCCCGCTCGAGATACACGAGATGGGGAAGGAGCTCATCGAGCAGGTCGGAGACGAGTACCGACGATTGGGCGCCGAAGTGCTCGGGACGTCCGACCTCGCCGAGATCTACCTGAGACTGCGCGAGGACGCCTCGCTGCGCTTCGACGACGCAGCCGAGATCGTCGAGGCGGCGAGCGGAGCCCTCGAGCGAGCGAGGGCGGCGATCCCCGGTTGGTTCGGAATCCTGCCGAAGGCCGATTGCATCATGGCCGAGATCCCGGGCCCCGGCGCCGAGGAGGCGCCGCTCGCCTACTACCTCCCTCCTTCCGGTGACGGCTCGCGTCCGGGGACGTTCTTCGTGAACACGACCCTCCCAACCACTCGCACCCGCTACGAATCCGAGGCGCTGGCGTTCCACGAGTCCATCCCCGGGCACCACCTGCAGTCGGCGATCGCCCAGGAGCTCGAGGAGGTTCCCGAGTTCCGCCGATTCGCGTACGTGACCGCCTACGTGGAGGGGTGGGGTCTCTACACGGAGCGGCTGGCCGACGAGATGGGGCTCTACAGCGATGAGGTCGCCCGCCTCGGGATGCTCTCGTTCGACTCGTGGCGTGCCGGCCGGCTCGTGGTCGACACAGGGATGCACGCCCTCGGGTGGAGCCGCCAGGAGGCCATCGGCTACATGCTCGCCAACTCGCCGCAGGCCGCCAACAACGTGGAGACGGAGATCGACCGGTACATCGGATGGCCCGGCCAGGCGCTCGCGTACATGACGGGGCGCCAGGAGATCGTGCGGCTTCGCAGGCTGGCCGATGCGGCGCTCAGCCCGACCTTCGACATCAAGACGTTCCACGATGTCGTCCTCGGCTCGGGCCCCGTGCCGCTGCCCGTGCTGGGTGAACTCGTCGAGGACTGGCTGTCGGCCGCTCGAGTCACGTGATCCGCCCCGGCACGGCGGAAGACGTCGAGCCGGCCTACCACGTTTTCCGGCGCGCCCTATGGAGCTACCTCCGGGACATCGGGCTGGTCGATGCCGCATCCGACGACGACCCCGGCACCGCCTTCGCCAGGCACCGCCACCTCGTCGAGCACCTGGCCGACACCGCCGCCGAGTTCCACGTCGCCGTCGACGACGGCGGCCGCCTCGTCGGGCTGGCGCGATCCATCGAGCGCGATGGAGTCTTCCAGCTCACCGAGCTGTTCGTCGACCCCGATGATCAGGGAGGCGGGATCGGCACTGCCCTTCTCGCCGAGGCGTTCCCGGTCGGCCGCGGCAGGCACCGGTCGATCCTGGCGACGCTCGACCCGAGAGCCCTCTCCCTGTACCACCGCTACGGGGTGGCATTCCAGGGTGCGCTGGTGGACATCTCGATCACGCCGGAGGTCGCCGACATCGGCTCGGATCTCCTTGCGGAACCGGTCGCCGCCGACTCGATCCACCGGATCGCGGCACTCGACGCCACCCTCGTCGGCTTCGAGCGGCTCGACGACCTGCGTTGGCTGGCCGGCAAGCGTCCATGCGTGGCACTGACGCGCCACGGATCGGTGGCCGGCTACGCCTTCCTCGCAGATGACGTCGGAGTCGGCCCGATCGGCGTGGCCGACACCGCCGACGCGGCCGCCGCCCTCGATCACGTCCGCAACGCGGCCGCTCGAGAGGGAAGGGGCCGGTTCTCCATGACGACTCCACTGGCGAACCACGAGGCCATGCGGTGGGCGGTTGGCACCGGCCAGGAGATCGAGCCGTTCTTCACGCTGATCCTGGCCGACGCCCCGTTCGTCTCATGGGACCGCTACATCGGCTACACGCCCGAGTTCTTCATCTGAAGCGCGACCCGTCCTGCGGCGGAGAGGGAGGGATTTGAACCCTCGAGGAGGCTTAACACCCCCTACTCGCTTAGCAGGCGAGCGCCTTCGACCACTCGGCCACCTCTCCACGTGCCGCCTCCGTCGTCGGTAAGCGACGGCGCCAGGTTAAACCCCTCCACGCCTCGACTCCCCTGGACCGACCTACGCTCTCGTCGTGCTGTTTCAGAAGCGCTTCTGGGAGGGTATCCGCGACGGGTCCATCACCCTGACCTTCCGCCGCTGGAAGCGCCTCCAGGTCCTCGTCGGTAACCGCTACAGGACGCCGATCGGGCTCATCGAGGTGGAGGCCGTCGACATCGTCGACCCGGCGTCGATCACCGACGACGAAGCGCAGAGGTCGGGCCACGGGTCGGCTGAGGCGCTCCATGCCGACATGCCGGGCACGCCCAACGAGCCGACCTACCGGATCGCCTTTCGTTACGTGGACGAGCCCGACCCGAGGACGGAGCTGGCCAACGACGCATCACTCGGCGAGGACGACGTCGCCGAGATCGACCGACGGCTCGACCGGATCGATGCCAGATCGCCCGTCGGTCCGTGGACGATGGCGACATTGCGAACCATCGCCGAGCATCCGCATCGCCGGGCGGGAGATCTCGCCGAGATGCACGGCCGGGAGCGCCTCGACTTCAAGAAGGACGTGCGCAAGCTGAAGAACCTCGGCCTGACGCTCAGCTTCGACCCGGGTTACCGGCTCTCACCGCGCGGGGAGGCCTACCTGAGGATGACCCGGCGGACCTGACCCCGCTCGACTCGGGGGCTGAGTCGGCGCGCCGCCAAGCTCGCATATCGCCCAATGAACAATCTCGAGAGCCCATGCGAACCTGTGAGCCACTCACAACGCCTTCCACTGATTAGTGGAATCCGCGATCTCCCGCATGCTCCACTCGTGGCCATGCAAGAGCATGATCACTAACCGTTGGCGATCGCTCAACGACGCCCAAGGCCGACGGAAGCGCCGGCTCGACCCGTAGCAGAGTGCCGGCCTCGTCGGCTCGATGGGAACCGTGGGAGACGCACTGGACAACGCCATGGCGGAGCCTGTCAAGTTCTTTTGCCGATCAAGCCACCACCCCCTACGGCGAACTGACGGTCACTGCAGTGGAGGCGTTCTCGACAAAATCGCGGGGGCCTCTGAACTGCGCAACCAGCGATCCAGAATCGTCACACGTCGACGCGATGAAGCTCTCGGCGATCTCAGACAGGGGCTGGTCAACCAGACACGACCGCCTTGCGACCGCGATTGACTGATCTGTAGCGTTGCGAAACACTATTGATGGTCCACCACCCGAGCGCGAATCGATCGAAGCTGGGGCGTCCACCTGGACATGCGCGATACCTGCCGCGTCGGTGACGAGACTGAGATGAGTGGCCCATTGCGGGGTCATCTCGGTGGCCGGACACGCGTCTCCGACGGATATAGCCAGAGCCATGAGCCACCGCTCAGATGTAAACACAAGAAATGAAGTTGCTAGGTCTTGGTCGAGGGAGTCTCGGAGAGTCACCTGGACGCCAGGACGACCCTCGAATGTCTCTATCACTGCGCCCAGCGGAAGGCCAGGTCTATCGTTGGGCCGTAGCTCGAGGCGGACGCCGCACCCTGCGTTCACGCCTTCGTCGATTCGAGCCGCGACAGATCCTCGCACCTCCCACGACCCAAGCATCAGTGTGCGAGGCGCGGTGATCGTGATCGGCGTACCGTCGGGCAAGATCGCTGCCAGCGTGTCAGAGGCCGGAGAGGGATCGGTCGCGATCGTCGTGTCAGCGGCCGGCGGCTCTGTGACAACCACTGGCGCGCCCGATCGTGTCAACTGGACAACAACGAGCATCGCGACGGAGAGCGTGACGATGGCAAGACCGACGCTAAGGCTTCTGATCGATCGTCGCTCGCCCGCGAGCGCGAAGTCGTCTGAGACCGCCTGGTCGATCTGTGCGCGCATATGTCGAGCAGCCGTTCGCTCAAGCTCATCGAAATTCATGAGTCAATCCAACCTCGCCTCCTGAGTCGATCGGCTAGCCGAGCACGAGCCTGGCTGGAAAGGGCCTTGACGGTCCCTTCAGCTATGCCGAGGAGCGCGGATATCTCTCGAATAGACATATCCTCGACGTAGCGAAGTGCAAGGACTTGCCCTTGGCGCTTCGGGAGCCGCCTGACTTCCTCCCAGAAGCCTATGTATTCGACCGATGTTGTGGAGTCTCCGACCGAGTCGCTCGACCACGACCGAGCGCGAGCCCGGAGTTCCACCTTCAAACGCCGACCGCGCGAATATGCAAGATTCAGCCCAACCCGACGGATCCAAGCATCGGGACGATCGAGCTGGCCAACGGAAGTCCAACTCTTGTAGGCGCGAGCAAAGGCCTCCTGCGCTAGGTCATCCGCGTCCTGCGACGAACCTGTTACCGCGTACAGCAGCCCGCGTAACGCTCGCTGGTGCTCGCGAACGAACCGGTCGAACTCGCTCGGAACAAGTACGTGCGCCTGCACCCCCGTCCTTGCGAGATCGGACCGCTCATGATGCCTCATGCAGGTGCGAATCGAGTGTGCGTCCTCAACCGCGACACATGTCACACCATAGACACGCACGGAGGCCCGGCTCGGTTTAGCGGCTCTTCGCACCTGGACGGGCAAGGCGTCCTGAGGCCGTGGCGGGATGAGGGCAGGTCATCGGCCGTCGGTGGGGGACACGGAGGCGGTCGTTGTCGCAATTGCGGTAATCGTAGCCGGTGCGTTCGACGTGTTTTGATGACGAGGTTGCGGCCTTCGGTGGCGGCGCCGGTGACGCGATGCTCGAGGAAGGTCGGAACTCCATTGCCAGGTGCCGATGGTGCCGCCGGAGATCCTCCTTCGAATCGGGGACCTGCACCCTTCGGTTTCAGGGCCCGACAAGCTCGATTAGAGCGGGGAGGTCGGCCGCTTCGCCGCCGGGACCTAGCCATCCCCCAACGCCGTCGGGTCTGAGGATCGCGTCTGGATGGACGGGTGCAAGGAGTGTCAGCTGCGGAGTATCCCCGAAGCCGTCTATCTGATGCTCGACTAAGAAGAGAACAACTACCTCACCCTCGGCAAGGCTGGCGGCGGGTGCGTTGCCGTACGTGATGGTCAGGTCATCCGCGGCCTGCGGTACGAGCTCCGCGTCCAGAGCGGCGCTGTCGTGGTCACCGGTCATTCCCAGGATGTCCGCCTGCTCCGCACTCAGGACCGTTGTGTATGACCCCCCACCAATCGTGAGTGCGACCGAGGCTCCTTCGTCGAAGTTGAGCTCAGGGCTGGTCGCTCTCAGCATCTCGGTCACGTCGACCTCGACGTCCGTCAACACAATGAGATCACCGATGGGAGATTCCCCAAGTTCAGCCGCGGAAGGAAAGATCCCGTCGGCGGTATTGACGCGCGATCGCTTGACGTCGACGATCTTGGCCACCAACACCGCCTCCGCTGCCGACGCGATCTCCTCGATCGTCATCGGTAGTGACGAGGCGCCACCAGGTCCGCCAACGTCTGCTAACGACCTTGGTTCGGACCCGATATTGATCCCTATGAGGACCGATCCGCACGCAAGTACGGGTAGAAGAAGTGGGCGCAACACTCGCAGCAACCGATCCGGTCGGCGCATCATGTCAGCACCCTCCCCAGTAGCTGTGGGAGCGTCCGTGGCCTGCCATCGGCCGATCCGCTGTGCCCAGTGTTACGCCTACCGTCAGGAACCTCGCCCCACTCCGACGAGCGTCGACCAAGCCCTTCCACACCAAGCCCTACCTCTACGACGACACCATCGCAGCAGGCGGCCTCGCAACCTCAGCCCCCCTCGGCTCGGGGCTGCGCCCGCTCGCCGATCCCCCCGCGGCGCTTCCGCTTGCGGGGAGGATGGCGCTCGGGTTGCTTGTGGCAACCGGCGATTCCAGGTCGGTGGACTCGAGTAACCCCCCTCCGCTCGGGACTGCGCCCGCTCGCCGATCCCCCCGCGGCGCTACCGCTTGCGGGGAGGATGGCGCTCGGGTGCTTGTGGGGAGAGGCGATTCCAGCTCGGGGGACTCGAGTAACCCCCCTCGGCTCGGGGCTGCGCCCGCTCGCCGATCCCCCCGCGGCGCTACCGCTTGCGGGGAGGATGGCGCTCGGGTTGCTTGTGGCGAGCAGCGATTCCAGGTCGGTGGACTCGAGTAACCCCCCTCGGCTCGGGGCTGCCCGCTCGCCGATCCCCCCGCGGCGCTACCGCTTGCGGGGAGGATGGCGCTCGGGTTGCTTCGCAACCTCTCGCGCGGAGGGAGTGGGATTCGAACCCACGGAACCCCGGGGGGCTCAACAGTTTTCAAGACTGTCGCCTTCGTCCGCTCGGCCATCCCTCCACTGGGGACTCTACGGCAGCGCACGTTCCAGAAGGCCAGTCGACGACCTGGATTGCCGAGTGCGACATGGGTTCGCGGCCACCGGCGACGATGTCATGCCCTGCGGCTGAACGCCATCGCCGGCAGTGTGAGCGCCGCCGACACCGCCGCGAACCCCAAGATCGCCGCCCGCAGCCCCGCCGCGTCCGCAAGGGCGCCGAGGGCGACGATGAGGACGAGGCTGAACGTGTCGATGATCTCGACCACAAGAAGAGCCCGGCCTTCACGCCCCGGCATGGCCCGCAACGAGAGCGCCTGGACGCCGAGCCAGCAGGCGCCGAGGAGTGCCGAGTGGGCGACCCCGAGAAGCGCCAGCGCCCACGAGGGCGCCAGCGCGGTCCCGACCGTGACCGCGGCGAGCCCCGGACCGCAGATCATGAGCAGCCGCCCCGTCGACACCCGTGCGACGAGGCGCGGCAGGACCGTGAAGCTGAGCACTCCGCCGCCGACGAAGGCGACGCCGAGCACGGCGGCTCCGGCTGGCGAGAACCCGTGGTTGCGCTCCGCGAATGCGAGGACCACCGCGAGGAAGCTCTCGTCGAGGGGGGCGATGAGGAGCGAGGCAACGCCGACGAGCGCCACCGTGACGAGTGCGCGACGCATCGCAGACCCGCCTCCGCCTGTCTCCACATCTTGGTGGGCGCGCTTTGGGCGCGGTGGCGGGAAAGGCATCCGATGCAAGAGCAACCCGTACGCCACAGTGACGACCGCGGCGGCTACAAACACGGTCCTCCAGCCCATGCCGGCAACCCGCGCCGCCGCCAGGACGACCGGGCCGAGCACATCTCCGGCCACGGCCGACAGATTGGCGCGGGCGAGGACGTGCTCGAGACGCTCGTCGGGAACCACACCCAGGATCGTGATCTCGCCTCCGTGGACGAAGCCGGTCGCGCCCGCAGCCACGAGGGCCGATGCGACGAGAAGCGAGGCGCCGTTCCAGGCGAAGGCGAACACGAGGAGGCCGATCGCGGTGACATGCACGCCGCCGACGACCACGGGCTTCCGGCTCCTGCCGTCGGAGGCGGCCACGAGCAGGTTGGCGAGGATCCCCCCAACGGCACCTGCAGCGATCATGGCTCCGGCGAGGGTGTAGCCGATCCCGAGGTCTTCGCGAAAGCGCTCGACGGACCCCGGGGCGAGAAAGCCGACGCTCTCGTCGACGAGGCG
>DASWKR010000032.1 GCA_036396535.1 Acidimicrobiia bacterium
GCCCCCGCTGGTCGGCGTATCTGAGCTGGGCGGAGAGCTTGCGAGCATCCGGGTACAGCTCGACTGACAGCCCGGCGCGCCGGAGCTCGGCCGCCACCGCGATGTGGTCCGAGCCCCTGTCGGCGTCGAACATCGCCACCAACACCGGACTGACCGCAGCCGCGCTGTCGAGCAATCCGAGCTCGGCGATGGCGGCGAGGAGCCGATCGACCCCGAGCGAAGCGCCCACGCCCGGGAGCCGACTCTTGGTGTACACACCCGCCAGGTCGTCGTAACGCCCTCCCGAGCAGCACGAGCCGATGTCCGGGAGGTCGTCGAGGTAGGTCTCGAACACGGTGCCCGTGTAGTAGTCGAGGCCCCTGGCGATGGCGACGTCGAGCTCGACGGATGCAACGCCGCCGGCGGCGGCACCGTCGAAGAACCGCACCAGCTCGTCGACGCCGCTCCTTCCCGTCGCGGACGAGGCGACGAGTCGTTCGAGACCGGCGAGGACGTCGCCCGTCGACCCCGCCATCTCGGCGAACGTGAGGATCTCCGCCGCCTGGCCGGCCGTGAGGCCCGCCACGTCGACCAACTCAGCCGAGACCGCCTGTGCGCCGATCTTCGGCAGCTTGTCGAGCGCCCGGAGCACCGTCGTCGACGGACGGGCGACGTCGAGCCGCTCGAGGAGCCCGTTGAGGACCTTGCGGTTGTTGACCTTGATCGTGAAACGCTCGAACCCGAGCGAGGAGAACAGCTCGTCGATGACCGCCGCCGTCTCGACGTCGGCGACGACGCTCTCGGTGCCGATCGTGTCGAAGTCGGCTTGGAGGAACTCCCGATAACGGCCTCGCTGGGTGTTCTCTCCACGCCACACGGTACCGACGTGGTACCGCTTGAACGGCATACCGAGCTCGTGCTCGTGCTCGGCAACGTATCTGGCGAGCGGAACCGTCAGGTCGAAGCGCAGCGCCACGTCCCTCCCCCCGGCGTCCTCGAAGCGATACAGCTGGCGATCCGCCTCGTCGCTGCCCTTGCCGAGGAGGATGTCGGTGTACTCGAGCGCCGGGGTCTCGATGGGACCGAAGCCGTATCTGCGGAACACCGATCGGGCGACGTCGACGAGGTGCTCGCGGGCGACCGCGGCGCTCGGGAGCAGATCTCTGAACCCTTTCAGGGTTCTCGGTCGGACACGATCAGCCATGGCTCAGCGGTTCGGGGCGATGCGGTCGGCGGCCCTGTCGAGCGCCGTGGCGATGCGTTCTGCGCCGGCGCGCCCGATCGCCGACGGCGACAGGCGCTCCCTGGCCCTCCTCACCTGGGCGACGAGGTAGGCGCCGAGGCCGATCGTCACCAGCACGCCCAGAGTGAACCAACGGATTCGCAGCAGCATGGTGCCAGCGTACCGCGCCGGGAGGCGCCGCAGGATCAGTCCGGTCGGTCCCGCGGCGGCTTGTTCGCTATCGAGTCGATGTCACGGAGGCTCCCGGCGAGCGCCGCCTCGTCGCCCTGGTCCTTGGGGCGGTAGACGATGAGACCTCGCGCCTCGTCGGGGAGATACTGCTGCTCGACCACGGCACCGGGACGGTCGTGCGGGTAGACGTACCCGACGGCGTCACCGAGCGCCTTCTGCCCAGCGTGCACGGCCGACCGCAGATGCGGCGGAACCTGTGCCGCCGGGGTTGCCTCGACGGCGGCCTTGGCGGCGCTCATCGCCTCGGCGATCGAGTTCGACTTGGGGGCGAGTGCCAGGTAGAGAGCCGCATGGGTGAGGGCGTACTCGGCCTCCGGCAGCCCGACCACCCGCAAGGCGTCGAAGGCGCTCACCGCGACGGCGAGCGCATCGGAGTCGGCCAGGCCGACGTCCTCCGAGGCGAGGATGATCATCCGCCTGGCGATGAACTCGGGGTCCTCTCCGGCCTGGAGCATGGTGTGCAGCCAGTAGAGGGCGGCGTCCGGATCCGATCCTCGCATGCTCTTGATGAACGCCGACACCACGTCGTAGTGGCGATCCCCGGCCTTGTCATACCGGATGATCCTGCGCTGCAGCGACTCGGCCACCGCCGCGACCCCGATCGACGGCTCGCCGGCTCCGAGCGAGATGGATGCCGCCACTTCGAGGGCGTTGAGCGCCAGCCGGGCGTCGCCACCGACTCGTTCTGCGAGCTCGGCCACGGCTTCGTCCTCGAGAGGCGGATCGCCTCCGAGGCCCCGCATCTCGTCTTGGTGTGCTCGCCTGAGGACGTCGGCGATCTCATCCGTGCTGAGGGGCTCCGTCCTGAAGACGGTGCTCCTCGAGATGAGGGGCGAGTTCACCTCGAAGAACGGGTTCTCGGTCGTGGCGCCCACCAGGATCACGGTTCCGTCCTCGACGCCGGGGAGCAGCGCGTCCTGTTGCGCCTTGTTGAAGCGGTGGATCTCGTCGAGGAACAGAATCGTGCGCCCTCTGTCCTCCTCGATCCTGGCCCTGGCATCGGCGAGGATCGCTCTGACGTCCCGGACGCCGGCCGAGACGGCGGAGAGCTGCTCGAATCGGGCGCCGTTCTCCGCTGCGACGACCCTCGCCAGCGTAGTCTTGCCGGTCCCCGGCGGCCCCCACAGGATCATCGAGACGAGCCGTCCGGACTCGATGACCGATCTGAATGCAGCACCCGGCTCCAGGAGATGACGCTGCCCGACGATCTCCTCGAGTCGCCGGGGCCGCATCCTCGCTGCGAGCGGCGCCGCCGCGTTGCGTTTGTCCGCCCGCTGCTCCGAGAAGAGGTCCTCGGTCATGCCTCGGTCCAGGCGGCCCGCACCTCGGGACGCACGTCGATGCCGAGCTCGTCGAGTTGAGAGTCCTCGACTCGGCTCGGAGATCCGGTCAACGGGTCGGCGCCGGTCTGCGTCTTCGGGAAGGGCATCACCTCGCGGATGTTCGGCTCGTCCTGGATGATCGCAACCAGCCGATCGATGCCGATGGCGAAGCCGGCGTGCGGTGGAGTCCCGTAGCGGAGCGCTTCCAGGAACCAACCGAAGCGCCGTTCGGCGTCCTGTCTGGTGATGCCGAGCACGTCGAAGACCGCCGCCTGCACTTCAGGATCGTGGATCCTGACCGAACCCGACCCGAGCTCCGAGCCGTTCAGCACCATGTCGTACGCCCTCGAGAGCGCCGACTCGGGCGAGTCCCGCATCTCGGCGACGTCGTGGGGCGCCGTGAAAGGGTGGTGGGCGGGCGTGAGGCCTCCGTCGTCGTCGACGTCGAAGACGGGGAAGTCGACGACGAACAGGAAGGCCAGGTCGTCATGGCCGGTGGGCTTGCCGAGCTCGAGGCGCAGTTGCCCGAGCACCCCGGAGGCGACCCGCCTCGTGTCGGCCACGATCAGCAGCAGGTCACCAGGCGACGCTTCGAGTGCCCCGGCCACGCCGGCTCGCTCGCCGTCGGAGAGGAACTTGGCGACCGGGCTCCGCAGCGAGCCGTCGTCTTCGACGACCGCCCAGACGAGCCCGTCGGCACCAAGCCCCTTGGCGTGGTCGGTGAGGTCGTCGAGCGCCGCCCGGGAGAGCCCCCGTCGGCCGGCGTTGACCCCCCGAACGGTCCCGCCGCCGGCGAGCACGCCGGAGAACGCACGGAACTCGGTGTCGGCGAGGACGTCCGAGAGGTCGTGGATCTCCATCCCGAATCGTGTGTCCGGCTTGTCGGTCCCGAATCGGTCCATCGCCTCGGCGTACGTCAGGCGGGGAAAGGGTCTCTCGAGCTCGATGCCTCTCGTGGCCCGAACGACGGACACGGCGACGTGCTCCAGCGTCGCCAGCACGTCCTCCTGGCCCCAGAAGGCGCCCTCGATGTCGAGCTGGGTGAACTCGACCTGGCGGTCGGCACGGAAATCCTCGTCCCGGTAGCAGCGGGCCACCTGGTAGTAGCGCTCGACGCCCGAGACCATCAGGAGCTGCTTGAAGAGTTGCGGTGACTGGGGCAGGGCGTAGAAGTGACCGGGGCGGAGGCGGCTCGGCACGAGCATGTCTCTGGCGCCTTCCGGTGTCGACGCCACCAGCGTCGGGGTCTCGATCTCCGAGAAGCCGAGCTCGTCCATGGTTCGGCGCATGGCGGCGACCACGGCCGAGCGAGCCCGCAGGTTGGCCGCCATGCGAGGTCTTCGCAGGTCGAGGTAGCGGTACTGGAGGCGCTTGACCTCCTCGACATCCGACCGGTCGTCGATCTGGAACGGCAACGGCTGAGCCGGCGACAGAACGGTGACGTCGGCGGCGACGACGTCTATCTCACCCGTCGGCAGGTCGCGATTGACCGTCGCTTCGGGGCGCGGGCTCACGGTACCCGTCACCGAGATGCAGAACTCGTCACGCAGCCCGTGGATCACATCGGCGCGCCCGGGGAGGTCTCCCGGGTTGAGCACGACTTGCGCGATCCCGGTGACGTCCCGCAGGTCGACGAAGACGACGCCGCCGTGGTCGCGGCGGGCGTTCACCCATCCTGCGAGGGCGACGGTGCGTCCGACGTCGGCGGCTCGCAGCTCGCCTGCGTGAACCGTCCTCATCGGCTGCGTGGTCGCCACGATGGTCTCTCCCTGGATGCCGGGCGCGCTCAGAGCCCCTGCAGGAAGGGGTTGCTACGGCGCTCGACGGCAAGCGTAGTCGTGGGTCCGTGGCCGGGGAGCACGTCGATTCCCGGCGGAAGGGTCAACACTCGCTCGACCATCGAGCGCATCAGGGCGGCGTGGTCGCCTCCCGGCAGATCCGTCCTCCCGATGGAGCCGGCGAACAGCTGATCCCCCGAGAAGAGAGCTCCCTCGTCCTCGAGATAGAAGCAGCAATGGCCCGGCGTGTGCCCGGGGGTGTGGACGACGCCGACGCTGAGACCCGCCAGGTCGAGGGCGTCGCCGTGTCCGAGGTCGCCGAAGCGCTCGGGAGGCGCGAAGTCCCCCGGCACGGCGCTCGTGCCGAAGAGGCTCCTCAACTGCGACTCCGGGTCCATGGCGAGCCACAGGTCGTCGGGATGCAGGTAGGCGGTCACCGACGTGTC
>DASWKR010000033.1 GCA_036396535.1 Acidimicrobiia bacterium
CGCGATCGAGGTCTGCGAGACACCCTCACGCCGGGCCACCTCCGACATCGTCACCTCACCACGTAGAACAGCGAGCACAATCCGCACCTTGTCCTCCGCCGATCTCGACGGTGGTCGCGCCATCGGTTCTCCTTCGGGTCAGGCCCAACCTTGGCCTGTCTCACGAATCATGACACGGGACACTGCATGTCCCCCGGGATCTCGACATCCACGTGGTGTTGGACAATCTGTCGGCTCACAAGGCGCCACCGGTCGCTCAATGGCTGGCGCACCCCCGCCGGACCCGCTGGCATCTCCACTTCACCCCCACCAGCAGCTCATGGCTCAACCTCGTCGAACGCTGGTTCAACGAACTCACCGCCCGACGTCTACGCCGCGGCGTCTTCACCTCCGTCGACTCGCTCATCGAAGCCATCGAGATCTGGGCCGACCACTGGAACCACGACCCCACACCCTTCATCTGGCACAAACCCGCCCAAGAGATCATCGCCAAAGTCAGCCGAGGCAGAACCGCACTCACCACAGTCTCGACACGTGGGCATCTTCGATCGACTCGCTCAGCGCTTCCGGGGGAATCGGCTGCCCGAGGCTGATGACGAACAGCCCGGGGTTGTGGTAATTGGAGTCCAGATGGCAAAGGCGGTCGATGCCGACCGTGCGTGGCGCGCCGAACGAGGGCACGATCAACCATCGCCGATCGGTGCTTTGTACGACGTGGGTGCTAGTGAAGGAGACCTGCTCCGGTTCATCGACTCGGATGTGGACCTCCTGATCGATGAGCTCGTCGCCACATACCGATCATCGACACCCACCCAGCGAGGGGCGATGCTGACGAGCATCGGACTCGATGACGCATACGCGCTCCTGCTCTATGCGCGAAGGTGCGCAGTCCGGGCGATGCGGGCGCAGAACGCCCCGACTGCAGTCGATGGGCTCACCGCTGTCTCGATGGTTCCGGTCGAGAGAGTGGACCCGCGAGACCTCCCCCAACCCGTCGGCCTCCTGTTCTTCGTTCTCGGTGAGCTTGGTGAGGATGCAGCGGGCATCTGCCGACAAGTCGGTGGAACGGGCGCGTCCGAGGCCGCACAGTACGTGGCCGCGTTTCCGGATCGGTTCGGAGATGGATTCAAACTGTCGGACTGGATGTATCGCGCAATCGACACACCGAACGGTGTCGGGTTCGTGGATCAGTCAATCGACCAGTGGGAACCTACGTTCGACTTGCTGGGAGCAGGTCTTGCCATCGCCGAGGTGCTTGAGGCCGACAAGTACCGGGCATCGCTGGAGGTTGCCAGTGGCCTGCCCGGCGTCTGGATCGGCAGCGGACCGCGGAGTACAGCACGGGCAGACCGACAGCCCCTGGCTGACTCAGCGAGGGCGGGACTGGCCGTTCACGGATACCTCCGGCCCGGCACAACGGAACGGCCCGAGGACCAGATGTTCGTGGTCTTTATGAGCGAGATGCGCTCATCCGAGGACGCTGCACAGATCGCGGCGTGGGCAACGGAAGCGCGACGACCAGCGAGCCACGTTGGATTCGGATTCAGCGTCGGGGTGGTTGCGGCCGTAGTAGTCGCTCGCTCCACGGTGATGGGTGTCGAACACTCCGAATCTGAGCTCGCCATCGAACGCTTCCGGGAACCGTTCGTCCGCGCGGTCGAGGCCTGCGTGTAGGCGAAACGCTCTGCTGAACCATCATCTGGGACGCTCACTACGCCGGTCCGGTAGGCCGTGGCAGCGCTTGTACTTCACACCCGATCCGCACGGGCATCGTTCGTTGCGGCCGGTCTTTGCGCTGACTTGCGCGGGCTGTGTAGACAGTTTGGTCGCTGCCTCCACTCGCCACTCCCGGACCTCCAGTTCGTGCTCCCACCCGCGGAGGTGCTCGCTCCACCGGCGGACCCGCTCTTCGGCTGCGCCGAGCTCGCCCTCTCGCTTGGTGAGCGCGGCCTCACGATCCACGACTTGCCGCTGCGCCTGCTCTTCAAACATCGACACCGCCCCTTCACTGGACTTGCCGAACACTGAGGCCAGCTCGTAATCGATGAGTTGAGCGATGGCGCGGCCCATGGAGATCCCGGCGGTATCGCAGTAGCGCTTCCACGTTGACCATTCCGCCGGCGTCACTGGGACCCGCACCATCTGGAAACGCTCGTCCCGACCGAGACCGGCCAACAGCCGGCGGTCGAGTCTCGCCAGCTTGCCGCGGTCAAGATCCATCACAGCCTCCGATGTCTACATGTAGACATCGGCAACTGTGTTGCAGGTGCGTGTGGTTTTCGAGGGGGTCGGTGCGCGAGGCGCGCATGCTGTCGATCGCATCCTCCTTGGCTGTCGTCGTGTCCATCCGGGGTGCTCCTCGTTCGTTCCTGCCATCGGCGCGATTCTTCTCCGGAACGCTTTCATTTCGATCTCAGCGTGGCGCGGGCAGATCGCTCCTGGACTCGTTTCACTGGCCCAAGTGCCTACACCGGCCGACCGCTGCGGCCGTTGTTCCACGGCGTCGATCGAGGCCGGTGCTCGGAGTCCTCGTCCCGACCCCGTTCCACCTCGAGCCATCCCGTCCGCCTGACGTGACCACCGAGGAGGTGTGAAACCGATTCTGCGACTGGCTTGTAAGCGGTGCTGCGACTCGCATGTGACCCGCATCTAGCAGGCGACCCTGTTCTCCGAGTGCCCGGAACCCTGTCATTCCGCGGTCATTTCGATGCTTCGGCTGCTCGTGTTCATCCCGGTACAGACACCGTCGCATCTGGGAACGCCGGCCACGACGGTGGGGGAAGCTCGGCGCAACGAGCCGATCGGTGAGGAGATGACAGGGTCACGGACAGGGTGTGTGCAATCGTGTTGAAAGCGGTGTCCCGCAGGATGCGTCGATGGAATCGAAGGATCGTCTGCTGACGGTGCAGGAGCTGGCCGCGTACCTCGCGGTTCCCGTGGCGACTGTCTACCAGTGGCGATGGCGTGGGGAGGGCCCACCCGGCTTCCCGGGTCGGGCGGCACGTCCGCTACCGCTGGAACGACGTCCGGGAGTGGGTCGACCACCAACTTCACGACTTCGTCGACTGAAGATCTGTCGGCGCCGACCTGTACGTTCGGAGGCGTCGGGCAGGGACCACGGTCGTCACAACTGACGGCTCAGTGACGGGAGGCTGAATCGTGCGCAACGGGAGCAACCCCACCGGTCATGTGGAACGACGTGGCGACGCGTGGCGGGTCGTCGTCGAATCAGGTCGTGACCCGGCAACCGGCCGGCGGCGCCGGATCGTTCGATCCGGCCTGGCGTACCAGGAGGCTCGACGCGAGTTGCGGCGAATCCTGGTCGAGCTCGAGGGACAGACGTACGTCGAACCGGATCGGAGTTCCGTTGCCGGCTACCTCGAAGGTTGGCTCCGAGGCCACGCCATGGTGGCCGCCGAGAACACGCTGGAGGTCTACGGCCATCAGATCCGGGCGTACGTCGAGCCGTACATCGGTGGCATCGCCCTCCAGGACCTCACACCCACGGATCTCGACCACCTGTACGCCACACTCCTGAAGAGCGGGCGGCGGAACGGCACCGACCTGGCGCTGAAGACGATACGCAACGTCCACGTCATGCTCCACCGGGCATTCCAGGATGCCGTCGAGCACGATCTGCTCCGGCGAAATCCGGCTACCCGGGCCAAGCCACCCAGCGCCCGACGAGCACGCAAGCCCGCGGTGCAACGACGCACCTGGAGCCGTGACCAGGTCGAGACCTTCCTCGGCCAGGTCGCCGCCGATCGACTGCGCGCCCTGTACACGGTCGCACTCACCACCGGAATGCGACGCTCCGAGGTACTCGGACTCTCCTGGGACCACGTCGATCTCGACGACGGTCATCTGGCCGTAATGCAGGCACTGGTCGAAGTCGGGCACCGACCGCAGCTCAAGCCGTTTCCGAAGACCGACCACTCACGACGCCGCATCGCCCTCGACGCCGCGACCATCAGAGAGCTGCGAACCCATCGCACACGACAGCTCGAAGAACGGCTTGCTGCCGGCGACGAATGCCACGACCACCGTCTCGTGTTCACCCGAACGGATGGAGCACCGATCTCGCCGACGTCGCTCTCACGTCGATTCGCCACGTTGGCAAGGGATGCCGGACTCCCCGACCTGAGCCCGCGGCCTTTCCACGGTCTCCGCCACAGCTACGCGACACTCGCCCTAGAAGCCGAAGTGCCCATCGAGATCGTCTCCAAGCGTCTCGGACATGCTTCCCTCGCCATCACCGCCGACCTCTATCAGCACGTCACGAAAACCGTCGATCGGGATGCGGCAGAGGCGGTCGCTGGCCTCATCTTCGGCGGTTCCTAGAGGCTGCGGGCACCTGAACGGGCACCTGAGAGGGTGTCGACACCCGTCACCCGGACCAGCGATCGCCGAAAACCCTTACACAGCCTGGTGTCGGAGAGAGGACTCGAACCTCCACGAGCTATTAGCTCACTAGGCCCTCAACCTAGCGCGTCTACCAATTCCGCCACTCCGACGCGGGTGCGAGATTATAGAGCCGCGAGGTCAGACAACCTTGACGACCTCTGGGAAGTGGCAGGCGACCCAGTGAGCCGGCTCGAGCTCCGTGAGCTCCGGGTCGATCACGTCGCACGTGCCCATCTGGGCCTTGGGACAGCGGGTGTGAAACCGGCAACCGGACGGCGGGTTCGCCGGCGAAGGGATGTCCCCCTGAAGGATGATGCGCTTGCGGCTGGCCTCGACCGTCGGGTCCGGGATCGGGACGGCCGAGAGCAAGGCGTGGGTGTAAGGGTGCATCGGTCGGTCGTAGAGGGTCGCCCGGTCTGCCATCTCGACCATGCGGCCGAGGTACATGACCGCAACCCTGTCAGAGATGTGCCTCACGACAGACAAGTCGTGTGCGATGAACAAGTAGGTGAGGCCGAGCTCGTCCTGGAGGTCGTCGAGCAGGTTGAGGACCTGGGCCTGAATCGAGACGTCGAGTGCCGATACCGGCTCGTCGAGGACGATGAAGCTCGGGTTGAGCGCCAGCGCCCTGGCGATGCCGATGCGCTGCCTTTGCCCGCCGGAGAACTCATGGGGATAGCGATTCGTGTGCTCGGGGCTCAACCCGACGACCTTGAGCAAGTCCTTGACCTTCTGGAGGCGCTCCGACGAAGAGCCGATACCGTGCACGGTCAGCGGCTCGGCGATGATCGACGCCACCGTCATCCTCGGGTTGAGGGACGCATACGGGTCCTGGAACACGATCTGCATGTTGTTGCGCAGGACCCGTAGCCGGCTACGGTCGGCACTGGCGATGTCGATCACCTCGGTCCGACCGTCACCGTCGCCACCGGCGATCTCCGCCCTGAAGTACACCTGCCCGGATGTCGGCTCGAGCAGCCGCAGCAAGCATCGTGCCGTCGTCGACTTGCCACACCCGGACTCGCCGACCAGACCGAGCGTCTCGCCCTTCTTGATCTGGAACGAGATGTCGGAGACGGCTTGGACTGCGCCGACCTGCCGCTTCAGGAACACCCCGCGCGAGATCGGGAACTCCTTGACGAGGTGGTTGACGCGCAACAGCACGTCTTCGGGGAGGTCGGCGGCGGGGCGTTCCCCGGTGCGGGCCGTGTCGGTCATCCGGCCGCCCCGACGGCGATCGACTTGAGGTCGAGCTCCTCCGAGTAGTGGCAGGCCGCCTCCTGGACGGTTCCGGGGATCGGTCGCAGCAGCGGAAGCTGTTGACGGCACAGGTCGGTGGCGAAGTCGCACCGCGGGCTGAACCGGCAACCTCTTGGCAGGTCGATGAGCGAAGGCGGGGCGCCGCGCACCGAGTTGAGCCGGTGCTTGTCGGTCTCGTCCAAGCGGGTCATCGACCCGAGCAGCCCCCACGTATACGGGTGCTGCGGATCGTGGAAGAGGTCGTTGGCGTTGCCGCGCTCGACGATCGAGCCGGCGTACATCACCTGGATGGTGTCGCAGAAGCCGGCGACGACGCCGAGGTCGTGGGTGATGAGCATCACCGCCGTGCCCCTGTCGTCGGCGAGCTTCAACATGAGGTCCATGATCTGGGCCTGGGTCGTCACGTCGAGGGCAGTCGTCGGCTCGTCCGCGATGAGCAGGTCGGGGTTGCACGACAACCCCATGGCGATCATCACCCGCTGGCGCATCCCGCCCGAGAACTGGTGTGGGAAGTCGTCGAGTCGCTGCCCGGCTTTGGGGATCTGCACGTCGGCCAGCGACTGGGCGGCGATCTCCCTCGCCTCACCCTTCCTCACGTGCTGATGGAGCATGATCGTCTCGACGAGCTGGTCGCCGATCGTGTACACCGGGTTGAGCGACGTCATGGGGTCCTGGAAGATCATCGCGATCTGGCCGCCGCGGATCTGCTGCATCTCGTCCTCCGACAAGGCGAGCAGGTTGCGGCCCCGGTAGCGGATCTCCCCCGTCACGATGTTGCCGGCCGGCGGCTCGATGAGGCCCATGATCGACATGGCCGTCACCGACTTGCCCGACCCAGACTCGCCGACCACGCCCCTGCGCTCGTGAGGATCGAGTGTGAAGGAGACCCCGTCGACGGCGCGCACGACGCCCTCTTCCGTCGAGAAGTAGGTGCGCAGGTCGTCGACCTCGAGGAGGTGGTCGGCCACTGCGCTACTTTCGCTCGATCGTCTGGGTCGGATCGAGCGCGTCACGGAGCCCGTCACCGATGAAGTTCACGGAGAGGACGGTGAGGACGAGGGCGAGGCCGGCCCCCACCAGCTCCCACCAGAAGCCTCTGGCGGCGATGCCGGCCCCCGACTGCGCCATGCCACCCCACGTCGGTGTCGGGGGCGGCACCCCGAAGCCGAGGAAGCTGAGCGCCGCCTCGAGGATGACCGCCGTGCCGACGATCAGCGTCGTCTGCACGATGATCGGGCTCATCGCGTTCGGGAGGATGTGACGAAACACGATGCGGCGGTCGCTGGCGCCCGACGCCCTGGCCGCTTCGACGAACTCCTTCTCCCGAAGCGACAGGAACTCGGCCCGCACGATGCGCGCCAGGGTGCCCCACAAGAGAAAGCCGAACAGGAAGGCAATCCCCCAAGGTCCACCGCGCATCCACGGCGGTAAGAACGGGAGGTCCTGGATTACCCGGCCCACGACGATGGCGACTGGTAACAGGGGTAACCCGAGCACCAGATCGGTGAACCTCATGAGGGCTTGGTCGACCGGCCCCGGGTAGAAACCGGCGATCGAGCCGACGACCGTGCCGAACAATGCGACGATGAAGCCCGTCACCAGTCCGACGAGGAGGCTCGCACGACCGCCGTGGACCACCCTCGAGAGCACGTCGTGAGCGACCTCGTCGGTGCCGAGGACGATCCCGTCTCGCGGGCCGATGTTGACGAGGAGGCGTCCGGTTGCGTCCCGACGCTGGGTCTCCGGGTGGTAGAAGACCTTGTCGCACGGGTCGACGTTCTTCTCACACGTCACGAGGGGGGCGACGACGAAGGACAGCAACACCATGAACAGCAGGAACGCGGCGGACAGCATCGCCAGCCGGTGCCTGCGCAACCGAGTGAAGAACAGGTCCCATTGGGTGACCGGCTCGTCCGAGATGCCCTCGGCCGCGTCGATGCCGCCGAGTCCGACCCCGTCCGGGTCGCGGTCGCGATCAGTCATACCGGACGCGAGGGTCGAGCACTCCGTACATGATGTCGGCGAACAGGTTCATGACGACGATGCCGATGCCAATCGCCATCACCACCGCCATGATCACCGGGTAGTCGATGGCGTTGATCGCCCCGATGTACGCCCGCCCGATCCCCGGCCAGCCGAAGATCGTCTCCGTGATGATCGCCCCACCGATGATGCCTGCGATGTCGAGCGACACGAGCGTGACGATCGGGATCATGGCGTTGCGGAGGGCGTGCTTGATGATCACCTTGCGCCGCGGCAGCCCCTTGGCCTTGGCGGTGCGGAGGTAGTCGGAGTGCATCACCTCGAGCATCGAGGCACGCTGGAAACGCGAGTATTGGGCGATCGAGATCAAGGCGATCGCCAGGGCCGGCAGCGCCAGGTGGCGAAAGATGTCACCGAACTGGGCGAGTGACGGGAGCTCGAGGGGGCCGATGTTGATGCGGCCGAGCGACGCATAGGTCGTCTCCGTCATGCCTGCCGTGAAGAAGAGCTTGACGCCCGTCCAGCGGTCGAGGTAGCTCGCCAGGAGCAGCTGCAACCCGACGCCGATGATGAAGATCGGGGTCGAGAACGCCACGAAGGAGAACGTCGTGCCGAGTTGGTCGAAGAACGAGTACTGCCTGATCGCCTGGTAGATCCCGAGGGGGATCCCGACGATGAGCGCCAGGACGAGGGCTGCGAGACCGAGACGGAATGTGGCCCCCGCCGCGCCGAACACGTAGTCCCACACCGGCCCGTCCCCGCGGAACGACTCGCTCCAATCGAGCGCCAACGCGATGCGCGAGTGGACGAACCACAGGGCGAGCACCCACACCGCGGCGCTGGCGAACGCCCGGAAGGTCCTGAACCACGGGCGGTCGTATCTCGCCAGGAAGAAGATCGCAGTGACGCCCACCGCGATGAGCAGGGCGATGACGGGAGCGAGGCCCCGGAAGCCGAGGCGCCAGAACGGGATGATGTTCGGGGTGTCGAGCGAGGTGATCGGGTTCACGTAGTCGGTGCGGAGCACCACGAACAACCCGCTGCCGATGAGGAGCACCGGGATGGCGGTGCGCCTGAACGCCGGCCACCACGCATCGCGCACCCTGACGACTGCGATGCCTATGGATGCGCCGATGGCGGCCACGAGGGCGACGATCGGCGCCGCCCCGTTGACGCCGAACCTCCAGAAGAATGCGTACTGCCGGCCGGTGGCCTCGATCGTTTCCTCGACGACCGGGATCGGAGTCACGAATCCCTTCAGCCACACGAGATACTGCTGCCAGGCCGGCTTGTCGAGGCCGAAGTGCTCCGTCATCCGCTGGATAGTCCCGGCTTGAATCCGCGGGTTTTGCTTGAGCCGATCGAGGGGTGACCCCCCGCCGAGCTGGATGACCGTGAAGACGACGATGCTCAACGCGAGCAGCGTGACCAGGCCATACACCAGCCTACGAATGATGTACGCAACCACTGAGCGGTGCCTCCGGCTCGGTTGCCAGAAACTATACCCACCCGGAGCCGCCGTCGCCGTGGCACCGGGCCACCATCGCCGCCGCCACGGGTCCGTTCGCCCCCGGGCGCGGGAGGGCCCGCCTCACGGCGGGCCCTCCCTGCTAGTCGTTTGGTCCGAGGCGGCCTACAGGTCGACCCGGTACCACGTCTCGATGTTCCACTCGGTGCTGGCCTGCGACGGGTTGTGCTTGAACCCGCCGATCTCGTCGGACCACACCGCGCCGGGGTCGAGCCTGGCATACAGCGGGATGATCACGACCTCATCGGCGATTATCTGCTCGCCCTCGGCGATGAGCGGCAAGAGCACCGCGTCGTCGACGGAGGAGTTCAGCTCGTCGCGGATCGCCGCGAAGCGGGCCGTGTTGTCGTTGATCACCGCAGAGTCCTCGGTGCCCCAGCGGTAGTAGTTGCCGCCCTCCGGGGGAGGTGCCTCCGGGTCGAACAGGTCGAACGCCGACACCAGGCCGCTGAAGCCGGGAGTCCCGACCCACGCCCACTCGCCGAAGTCCCAGAGACCGGTGTCGAGGGTCTCGCCGAAGAACAGCTGGCTGTCCTCCAGGTCGTTCTGGTAGACGATCCCCACGGCCTCGAACATGCCCTGGAAGAGCTCGGAGAGCGTCACGCGGGCGTCGTTGTTGCTGGTCGTCGTGAAGACGGTTTGGATGTCCGTGACACCCTCTTCCGCTCGCACCTCGTCGAGCAGCGCCATCGCCGTCGCCGGGTTGTAGTCGTACTGCGACCACGAAGCCCCCGACAGTGTCGGGCTGTAGGCCTCGACGAAGCTGTTCAGCGGCTGTACCTGGCCGGCGAGGATCTCGTCCACGATGAGCTGCTTGTCGATCGTGTGCGCCACTGCCTGTCGGTACTTCACGTTGTGGTTCAGCGAGTCCGGGTTGCGCTCGAGGCGCCTAGGCCCGAACTGGAAGTTGACGTGCTCCCACAACGGACCGCTCAGCACCTCGACGGTCGCGCCCTCGGGCTCGAGCGTCTGCAGGTCCTGGATGGTCGCCGTCGCCGGCGGCGGGTTGATCACGTCGACCTCACGGTTCTTGAAGGCCGTGATGAGCGACTCCGTCTCCGGGATGAACCGGAAGATGACCTCGTCGAGGAACGGAAGCTGCTGGTTGGTCTCCGGATCCGTCTTCCAGTAGTTCTCGTTGCGAGTCAGGCGGATGAATTCGCCCTTCTGCCACTCGGAGAACACGAATGGTCCACCGGACGCCCACATCGTCTCGTTCCAGTCATTGACGAAGTCGGTGCCTTCGACGTCGTGCTTCGGGATGAGGGTCCCGAAGATGAGGTCGTACTGCACCGACGGGGCAGCGAGCGTATAGGTGAAGGTCTTCGGTCCGACCTCCGTGTCGACGATGTCCTCGTAGATCGTCATGTCGGCCAGGTTGTCCGGGTTGAGGATCGTGTCGAGCGTGAACTGGAAGTCGTCACCCGAGATAGGGGTGGCGTCATCCCACTGCGCCTCGTCGCGAATCTGATACGACACCGTCATCGTCCCATCGTCGTTGAGGACGACGCCGCCGTTGTCGACCGTCGGCAGGTCGGTCACGACTTCAGGGATGAGCTCGAGCGTGAAGCCGTCGACATCCCAGACGCCCGTGTGATAGGCCTGACCGACCTTCGACACGATCAGGTTGTCACCACCGGGAACGAACGGGTTGAGAGTCGGTGGCTCCTGGTCGTCGCCGATGACGACATTGCCACCGTAGGCTTTGCCTTCGGCCGCGGTCGTCGTCGTCTCGCCTGCCGTGGTTGCCACGGCTGCCGTGGTCGTCGGCGCCGCCGTGGTGTCAGTCGGGGCTGCAGTCGTATCCGACGGCTCCGAGTCACCACAGGCGGCTGCTACCAGCGCGAACGCAAGCAGCGCTACGAACCACATGACCGTGCGGCTGCGCCACAAATGAGTCAAGGTGTTGCCTCCTTAGTCTTCCTCCAGGGTCCCCCGGCTTCGCTCAGCTCCAGAGCCACGTCAGTAGAAACGTGGTGATGCCGAACAGCGCAGCAGCTGCCACCGTGATCCGGTCGAGGTTTCGCTCCATGACCGTCGATCCCGATGGGCCTCCCGCGCCGAATCCGCCACCGAACATGTCCGATACTCCACCGCCCCGGCCCGCGTGAAGCAGGATGAGGAAGATGAGGAGCAACGACAGCACGACGTGGAAAACGGCCACGATGCCAGTTAGCAAGGGAACCCTTTCTTGCACGGGACCCGCTCCACGGCGGACCATCCGTGTAGAGAAGTATGAATCTCCCGCGGAAACTTTTCAAGTCTCGCCCCCCCAGGTACTGCCAAGGTGGACGAAGGGCCAGCGTGCGGGGGCTGCGGGTCAGCGGGCCTGGTTTGCTACGGCGCGCGCCGCCGCTTCGGCAGCGGCCGGATCGCCGAGATACCGGCTGCCGACTGGGGCGAGATCGGCGTCGAGCTCGTACACCAGGGGGATGCCGGTCGGGATGTTGAGGTCGGCGATCTCGTCGTCCGGGATGGCGTCGAGGTGCTTCACGAGAGCCCGCAGGCTGTTGCCGTGCGCCGCCACGAGCACCCGCCTCCCGTCACGGAGCGCAGGCACGATGGCGTCGTACCAGTGCGGCAGCATCCGCCCGACGACGTCCCGGAGGCACTCCGTCGCAGGGAGCAGGTCGGGAGGCATCCACGCATAGCGGGCGTCGTGGCGCGGATGCCGCTCGTCCGATGGGTCGAGCGCCGGCGGCGGCACGTCGTACGAGCGACGCCACAGGTGAACCTGTTCTGCGCCGTGCTGTTCGGCCGTCTGTTTCTTGTCGAGACCTTGCAGCGCCCCGTAGTGGCGCTCGTTGAGGCGCCAGCTCTTCCGCTCGTCGATCCAGCCGAGCCCCATCTCCTCGAGCGCGATATGCAACGTGTCGACGGCGCGCCGCAGCACCGAGGTGAACGCCAGGTCGAAGGTGAATCCCTCAGCCTGCATCAGCCGCCCCGCTTCTCTCGCCTCGGCGACGCCGCGGTCGGACAACTCGACATCGGTCCATCCGGTGAAGACGTTCTCGAGATTCCACACGCTCTCGCCGTGGCGAAGCAGCATCAGTCGAGTCATGCTTCCGAGATTAGAGAGACGGCGCAGGCTCGGCGGCGACTCCGTCGGCGCCGACGCCGAGGGCGCGTTGCCGCCTGATCAGGACGCTCCCCGAGTCACCTTCGCCGAGCGCAGCTGCCAATGAGGCGTCCGCAGACCCGACCAGGCGTTCACGTTCGACTTGGCACGGGACTCGGCGCGCAGGTTGAGGAGGCCTTCGTGGGCTCCGCCCGCTCCCCTGATCGCCTCGCCGAGGATGCTCCTCGCCTTGGTGTCGGCCTGCTCCTCCGACTCGGCAACGAGCACGACCTCGAAGTGGAGCGCAGCCGACGACAGGTCCCCTCCGAGGCGGTACTGCTCGATGCCCGGCGCCGAGTCCAGCCGGGCACACACCGTGTCGAGATGGCGCTCGAGGGCGTCGAGTTCCTCACCCCACGGGATGCGGCGCCCGACCTTGAAGTCGAACACGCCGTGGTAGGCGGCCGGCTGAGGCATGACCCGACGATACCCTGCTCCTCCTCAGCCAGATCAGAGCCTCAGACCCAGTAGCGGACGACCGACGCGAAGGTGTCGGGATCGAGGCTCGCTCCCCCGACGAGCGCACC
Source organism: Acidimicrobiia bacterium (assembly GCA_036396535.1). Lineage (NCBI taxonomy): Bacteria > Bacillati > Actinomycetota > Acidimicrobiia > Acidimicrobiia bacterium. The sequence goes on from DASWKR010000033.1 coordinate 12,821, forward strand.
GTCGATGTCGCGCTTCGCCATGAACCCTGCAATGTTCCCGGGGTTCACGGAGCCCCCGTACAAGACGCGAACCGAGTCGGCCGCCTCTCCCCAACCCTCGAGAATGGTGGCCCGGATGAGCTCCGCCACCGCACCTGCGTCGTCGGGGTCGGCGGTCCTGCCGGTGCCGATCGCCCAGATCGGCTCGTAGGCGACGACGAAGCCGGCGACGTCGGCCGGATCGACCCCGCCGAGCCCGGCCCGGAGCTGTGAGGTGACACGGCTCTCGGTGGCGTCCTCGTCTCGCTCCGCCTCGGTCTCGCCGACACACATGATCGGTGTCATGCCTGCGGCGTGGACCGCTTTCACCTTGCGGTTCACGTCGCCGTCCGTCTCGCCGAACAGCTGGCGGCGCTCCGAGTGGCCGACGATGACGTGGCTCACGGACAGCTTGGAGAGCATCCCGGGCGAGATCTCCCCCGTGAAGGCGCCCTGGGCCTCCCAGTGACAGTCCTGGGCGCCGAGCTTGATGCGGAGGTGATCGCTCTCGATGACGGTTTGGGCGGAGCGCAGCGCCGTGAAGGGCGGACACACGACGACGTCGACCCTGTCGTAGTCCGGGAGGTCGAGGCGATACGACAGCTTCTGGACCATCTGGATCGTGTCGAGGTGAGTGGCGTTCATCTTCCAGTTGCCGGCGATCATGTCCTTGCGCACGTCACTCCTCCTCGAGCACGGCGACGCCCGGAAGCGTCTTTCCCTCGAGCATCTCGAGGCCGGCGCCTCCACCCGTCGACACGTGGGTCACGGAAGTGTCCAGTCGGAGGAGGCGCAATGCGGCGACGCTGTCGCCCCCGCCCACCACCGTGAAGCCGTCGGAGCCGGCGATGGCCTCGGCGACGCCTGCGGTCCCCGCCCGGAAGGCCTCCCACTCGAAGACACCCATCGGGCCGTTCCAGAACACGCTGCGGCCCGAGGCGATCACCTTGCCGAACCGCTCGACGGTCTGCGGCCCGACGTCGAGCCCGAAAGCGTCTCGTGGGATGGCGGTGGCGCCGACGATGCTCGGCTCGGCGTCCTCTGCGAAGCGGTCGGCGACCACGATGTCCACCGGCAGCATGAGCTTGCCGCCGTCCTCGGACCCGAGCAGGTCCTCCACCTCGTCGAGCATCGACTGCTCGACGAGCGAGTTCCCGATCTCGTGGCCAGAGGCCGCCAGAAGGGTGAAACACATCCCTCCCCCGACGAGCATCAGGTCGACCCTCGGCAGGAGGTGCTTGATGACAGCGAGCTTGTCCGAGACCTTGGCGCCGCCCAACACCACGATGTACGGACGATCAGGATCGCCGAGGAGCCTGCCGAGGGCGGCGACCTCGTTCTCCATGACAGGCCCGGCCGCCGAGGGCACGAGCTCGGCCACCCCGACCGTAGATGCGTGGGCGCGGTGCGCCGACCCGAAGGCGTCCAGCACGAAGGCGTCTGCCAGGGCGGCGAGCCCGCTCGCCAAACCGGGGTCGTTCGTGGTCTCGCCCGGCTCGAACCTGGTGTTCTCGAGCACCGCCACGGTTCCCGTTGGCCTCGCCTGCCCTGCCGCCTCGAGCGCCTCGTCGCCGACGACCTCGTCGGACTTCACGACCGGGAAGCCGCCGAGCTCGCCGAGGCGCTTGGCGACCGGGTCCATTCGGAACCCGGGCTCGCGATCCTTCGGTCGCCCCAGGTGACTGCACACGACCACGGACGCTCCACGCCCGTGCAACTCGGCGATCGTCGGGACCGTGGCCGCGATCCGGAAGTCGTCGGTGATCTCACCCCCGTCGAGGGGGACGTTGAGGTCGGCACGCACGAGGACACGGCGCCCATCGAGCTCGAGGTCGTCGAGCGTTCTGAGGCGATGCACGTCAGCCGAGCTTCTTCACCAGATCGACGAGGCGGCTCGAGTAGCCCCACTCGTTGTCGTACCAGCCGCAGATCTTCACCATGGTGTCGCCCGACGTGAGCGTCAGTCCGCTGTCGAATACACACGAGTGGGGATCGCCGACGATGTCCGTCGACACGAGCGGCTCGTCCGTGTAGCTGAGGATCCCCTTGAGCTCGCCTTCCGCCGCTTCGCGAAACGCCGCGTTCACCGAGTCGACCGTCACGGTCTCTCGCGTCGTCGCCACGAGGTCGGTGATCGACCCGTCGTTGACGGGGACCCGCATGGCCACCGCCTCCATGCGCCCGTCGAGCTCGGGAAGCACGAGCCCGATCGCCCTCGCCGCCCCCGTCGAAGTCGGGATGATGTTGCTGGCGGCGGCGCGGGCTCTCCGGTAGTCCTTGTGCGGCAGGTCGAGGATCTGCTGGTCGTTCGTGTATGCATGCACCGTCGTGAACATGCCGCGCTCTATCCCGAACGAGTCGTTGAGCACCTTGGCCATCGGGGCGATGCAGTTCGTCGTGCACGAGGCGTTCGAGATCACCTTGTGGGCGGCGGGGTCGAGCATGTCGTCGTTGACACCGAGCACGATACTGATGTCGGCGTCGCCCGCCGGGGCGCTGACGATGACATGCTTGGCGCCGGCCTCGAGGTGCTTGGCGGCGCCCTCGCGTTTCGTGAAGATGCCCGTCGACTCGATGACGACGTCGACCCCGAGGTCGCCCCACGGCAAGTTCGCCGGGTCGCGCTCGGTGAAGACCTTGAAACGGTCGCCGTCGACGTCGAGATCGCCGTCGATGATCTCGATCCGGGCCCCGTAGCGCCCGTGGACACTGTCGTACTTGAGGAGGTGCGCCAGCATGTTGGCGTCGGTCAGGTCGTTGACGGCGACGATGTCGATGTCTGAATCGTTTCCCTTGGCGGCGCGGAAGAAGTTGCGCCCGATCCGCCCGAACCCGTTGATCGCTACCTTCATGATTCCTTCCTCAGTCGTCGGAGATCAGCTGCCGCAGGACCTCGCCGAGCTTCGCCGGATCGTGGCGCGGCCAGTCGGCGCCCTCGTCCAGGAGGTCCCTCGTGATGGTATCCACACCATACGTCTGCATGATCTCCGGGTCGGCCTGGAGCGCCTCCAGCGGTGCAGCGACCTGGATGGGCTCCGAGTTGGCGACGATAGCAGTGGGGGATCGCAGCCCCGTGAAGGAGAGCAGCGCCTCGAGGTGCTCCCGGCAGTCCATGCCGAGGGTCTCGCCGTCCTGCGTCATCATGTTCGACACGTAGACGAGTTGGGCGCCCGACCCGTTGACAGCCTCGGCGAGGCCCGGCACCAGCAGCGTGGCGACGACCGACGTGAACAGGCTCCCGGGGCCGAGCACGATCTGGTCGGCGGCCTGGATGGCGGCGACGGCGGAAGGGCTCGCCTCGGCATCGGGCGGGAGGACGGCCAGGGACTCCAACTTGCCGCGGGAGGTGGCGATGTTCACTTGACCATGGACGGGGGTCCCTTCGATGACCGCCGTCAGGCTGAGGCGCTGCGGTGAAGCGGGCACGACGGAGCCGACCGATCCGAGGAGTCGTTCGGATGCACGCAGCGCCGCCTCGAAGTCGCCTTCGAGGTCCGCCAGGGAGGCGATGATCAGGTTGCCGAGCGAATGGCCAACCACGTCGGCACCGTCGAACCGGTACTCGAACAGTCGTCGCCACACCGTGTCCTCCGGCGTGAGCGCGATGAGGCACTGCCGGATGTCTCCCGGAGGAGGGATGGCGAGGGCGGGAGCGAGCCTGCCGGAGGACCCTCCGTCGTCTGCCACGGTGACCACGGCGTGCGTCACACCGGCGTAATGGGTGACGGCGCGCAGGGCCTGGGCGAGTCCGTGCCCGCCGCCGATGGCGACCACGCGGGGACCGGCCCGCCCGCCGACCATCTCCCTGAGCATGACGTCGGGGTCGGCGATCGGCCTCACGCCTGCGTCTCCTCAGCCGAGTCGCGGTGCCTGACCGTGATCACGGCGTCGAGAGCCAGACGGTCGGCGAGCTCGTTGGCGATGGCGACCGAGCGATGGCGTCCCCCCGTGCAGCCGATCCCGATGGTGAGGTACGCCTTGCCCTCGGTGACATAGCGCGGCACCAGCCACTCGAGCATGGACTGAGCCCGCTCGATGAACTCCATGGCGTCCTCCTGGCCGAGGACGTAGTCCTTGACAGGCTGGTCCCGCCCCGTGAGCGGCCGAAGCTCCGGAATCCAATGAGGGTTCGGAAGGAACCGGACGTCGAAGAGGATGTCGGCCACCCGCGGCATGCCACGCTTGAACCCGAACGAGACGATGTCGACCCGCATCCGCCTGACGGGGCTCCCCTCGTCGAAGGCGCTCTCGAGACGGCGGCGCAGCTCGTGCACGTTGAGGTCGCTGGTGTCGACGATGACGTCGGCCAGCCCCCTGATCTCCTCCAGGGACGTCCGCTCGAAGGCGATCTTCTCGGCGAGCGTTCCCTCCTTGACCGGGTGGGTTCGCCTCGTCTCCTCGAAGCGGCGGATGAGCACGTCGTCGTCTGCGTCGAGATACAGCACCGTGGTCGGCACCCCCCGGCTGAGGAGCCCGAAGATGGCGCCGTTGACGTCCGCCGCGGTGACACCACCTCTCGTGTCGACGACAACCGCAACCTTCTCCCTGGCGCCCTCGAAGAGCCCTGCCCGGTCGACGACGTCGACGATCAGCGGAGGAGGGAGGTTGTCGACGACGAAGTACCCGAGGTCCTCGAGCACGTTGGCCGCTTGGGACCGTCCGGCGCCGGACATGCCGGTGACGATGACGACCCGCGGGTCAGCCACCTCGGTGCTCCATCTCGATGAGGTACCTCTTCATGTCGAGGCCGCCCCCGTACCCGCGCAGCGAGCCGTCGGCGCCGACGACCCTGTGGCACGGTATCAAGGGAGCGAACGGGTTGCGCGCCATTGCAGCCCCCACAGCCCTTGCCCGACTCGGCGACCCACACAGCTCTGCCACGGCGGAGTAGGTGAGGGTGGAGCCTGCGGGTATGGCCGACACGGTGCGGTAGATGTCCCGCAGCAGAGCCGTGCCCCCGGCCCGCTCCACGAGGCCCGGCATCACCGGGAGACCTCCCTCGCCCCGCCAGTAGAGCTCCAGGTCGATCACGAGGGCCGCGATCGGCTCGGGAACCCGGACCGCCGGGGCAGCCAGCTCGGCACCGGGGAGCCCGAGGCGGACGATGTCGCCTGCGTCGTGCTCGATCCATCCATTGCCGAACGGCGTCGAATAGGTGGCAACGCTCACAGCTGCCCTCCATGGAGCGCCTCGTACAGCTCGACGGCGACGGTGGAGGGGACCACCGAGGCGAGCTCGTCGACCTCCGCCTCGCGTATGCGTTTCAGCGACCCGAAGCGGCGCAACAGATCCCGCTTGCGTGTCGGGCCGATGCCTGGGATCCCGTCGAGGACCGAGTCGACCATTCGCCGGCCGCGCAGAGCCCTGTGGTACGTGATCGCGAAGCGGTGGGCCTCGTCGCGTACCCGTTGCAGGAGGTAGAGCGCCTCCTCTCCCCTGGGGATCACGAGCGGCTCGGGCTTCCCGGGGAGGTAGACCTCTTCGAGCCGCTTGGCGAGGCCGGCCAGCGGGATGTCGAGGCCGAGCTCGTCGAGCACCTTGACGGCCCTGCCGAGTTGTCCCGCTCCCCCGTCGATGATGACGAGAGACGGCGAGTATGCGAACTTGCCCCGCTCCTCGATCGGCCGGCCGACGTCGGCGAGGAAGGCAGTGAACCTCCGTCGCAGGACCTCCTCCATGGCAGCGAAGTCGTCCTGGCCTTCGACGGTGCGCACCTTGAACCGCCGATAGTCGCTCTTCTTGGCGAGGGCGTCCTCGAACACCACCATCGAGCCGACCGTGTCGCGACCCTGAATCGTCGATATGTCGTAACACTCGATGCGCAGCGGCGCCGCCGGCAACTCGAGATGCTCCTGGAGGTTGCGCAGCGCCCGCGCCCGGGCGTTGTGATCGCTGCTGCGCTTCAGACGGTGCCGCGAGAACTCCTCGGCGGCATTCGCCCTCGCCGTCTCCATGAGTCGGCGCTTGGCGCCCCGTTTCGGGACGCGCAGCGACACCTTCCCCGGGCTTCTCGTGTCGTCGGCAGCATCCGTCCTGCGCAGCGTGAGCCATTGCTCCCAAATCTCGTGGTCTTCGGGCAGCGTCTGGACGAGGACCTCCCGCGGAGGAGTCTCGGGACCGTAGAGCTGACCGAGCATGACCCCGACGAGGCCCTCCGTCGTGACGTCCTCGACCTTGTCGATGACGGTGACCTTGCGGCCGGTGACGCGCCCCTTCTTGACGTTGATCACGACGAGCACCGCTTCGAGGTCGTCCTCCTCGAGCGCTACGAGGTCGAAGGTCTCCCGCCGCTGCGAGATGAGCTCCTGGCGGGCGAGGGCCTTGCGGATCGCCACGAGCTGGTCGCGGAGACGCGCCGCCCGCTCGTATTCTTGGGTGTCCGCCGCCGACTTCATCGTCGCTTCGAGCTTGGCGACGACCGAGTCGCTGTCCCCCTCGAGGAAGGCCGCCATCCCGTCCACATACCCGGCGTAGTCCTCCGGGGTGACCTCACCGACGCAGGGCCCCGAGCAGCGCTCGATGTGATAGAGGAGGCACGGCCTGCCGAGCGCCTCGTGGGTGCCGAACTTCGAGTCGGTGCAGCTGCGAATGGGGAACGTCCGCAACAGGAGGTCGCGAGTTTGCCTGATGGCGTAGGCGTGGGCGTATGGCCCGAAGTACTGGACGCCTTTCCTGCGCCTGCCCCGCATGACCGACACCCTCGGCCATTCCTGGTACCGGGTTATCGCCAGGTACGGGAAGGTCTTGTCGTCGCGCAGCCGGATGTTGAACCGGGATTTGTGCTCTTGGACGAGGGAGTACTCGAGCATGAGCGCCGCCACCTCCGAGTCGGTGACGATCCACTCGACCGAGTCGGCGGCATCGACCATCGCCCGCGTGCGAGGTTGTAGGTCGCTGGCGAAGTAGTTGGCAAGGCGCCTGCGGAGCGACTTCGCCTTCCCCACGTACAGCACGGCGCCCGCCGGGTCCCTGAACAGGTAGACGCCTGGCGTGTCTGGGATCTCGGAGGGTGGCGGGCGCCGGAACATCGCACCCGATGTTAGGAATCGGGCGCGACGTGGTTCGCGTCGCCGGTCAGGAGACCAGCGCCAACGCGCCGTCGACGCTGCCTCGCAGGATGTGGTCGAGGGCGTGGGGATCTGCGACGTCCACGGTGACGTGGTCTCGCAGGACGGCGAGGTCTTCGTGCGTCAACCAGCGGGGGGCGACGTAGTAGACGTCCACCTCGGGGAGACGCCGGGCGATCGTCTCCGGCGAGTCTGCCATCACGAAACCCCAGGCCTGGCCGCTCCCGTATTCATACGCAACGAGATGCTCGTGCATGTTCCAGCTCCTACCGTGACTACTGAGAGTCATCGGCATTCCACCGGCTCGTCTTGAGCGAGCGCCCGTTCTCCCACCGCATCCCGACCATCCGTGGCATGTGCTCCTGCCCGACGTACCCGGGGTCGCCGGCCACACTCGCCGACCCGAGCCCGATCTCGACCATCCGGCGCAGGTCCCACCCCGCCTCCGCAGCAGTCGTGAGGACGGCGCCCAGTGGGCGATGGAAGAACGTGACGAGCACCGCGCCGACCGGCTCGAGGCTCGAGGAGTGCTCGAAGTAGGGGCCCCAGCGCCACAACACCTCGCCGTCGGATTGGTCGATCACCGGGCCGGCCCCTCGGGCCGTGTAAGCCGGATGGTTGGCGACGACGACGAGCGACCCGCCGGGACGGACGACGCGGCCCGCCTCCTCGAACATCGTTGCGAGGTCCGGGAGATGCTCGAACACGAACACGGCGTATGCCGCCTCGATCGACCCTGTGCGGAGCCAGCCGAGGTCGGGGAGCCGGCACCGGATCACCGGGCCGACGGACCTGGCCTCGGAGAGCAGGGCGGGGGTCACGTCGCATCCGAGCACCGCAACTCCGGGAAACGTCGCCATGATGTGGCCTTCGCCGCATCCAAGATCGAGGACCCTTCCCCCGGGGTCTCCGATGAGGTCGTGGAGCATGGGGACCACGTCCTCGGAGTAGGACGGGTCGTCGACGCCCTCTCGCATCCACCATCCGGCCAGGGCCGCCCACTCCTCCGGGATCGATGCCGGGCCCGTCCCCGGAGGCGGTGCGCCGGACGGATCGTCCCTCATCCGGCGACACGGGTTGCAGGCGGCCGATCCTCGAGGGCGAGCGGTCCGAGGCTGGTGATCGCCGACCACTGGACGACGAGCAATATGAAGAAGCCGGGGCTGAATCCGATCGACGAGATCCAGGTCTGCGACACCGAAACCACCCAGATCGCCGCAAGGAACGGCAGGGCGCGGCGCCCGAGGTGAGCCGCCATCACCGCCAACGTGACGAGCACGACGGCGCCGTCGTGCGACATGGCGTGGAGGGACAACAGCACCATGCCCGGCATCGAGATCGCGAGGAGCACATCGAGCGGACGACCCCGGCTGCGCAGCCAGAGCCAGGAGAGCCCGAGCGCCGTTGCCGCCGCGAGACCGCCCCCGATGGCGATCGCAGCGGGAGCCCCGACGCCCAGGGCGTTCTCGAAGAACCCGACGAACGAAACCGCGCTGAACCCGTTCACCTCTGCGTCGAGGCGTCCGAAGTCCGACGCCACCCTGAGCCAATCGCCGACCCAGCCGGGTCCGACGAGCAGAGCGCCGAGTCCGTAGAAGAGCGCCGACCCTGCCGCCACCCCTGCGACGATCCGCCACCGCCTCGCCAACAGGAACAGCCCGGTCAGCGGGATGGCGAACTGCGGCTTGAAGAGGAGGAGCGAGAGGACCAGCCCGGCTGCACCGTCCCTGTCGTCGTGCGCCAGACGCCACGCGGCGACGACCAACAGAGCGGTGAGTGCCGTGTTCGACCCGCCGGTGACGCTCTTCAGCATCGGCCAGAACGTGAGCGAAGCTGCCAGCGCCGGGACGACCCTGCCCTGCAGCAGCGGAACCATCGGCCGGGCGAGGATCACCGCGGCCGCCAGGAATGCCCCCATGAGCAGCGAGTGGATGGCGTACGAGGCCGGGTACGGCAACTCGGCGAGCGGCCGGTACAGCAGCGCCACCTGGGGCGGGTACGCGAAGAAGCGCGCCTCTCCGGCGTGCTCCTCTCCCTGCAGGGAAGCTTGCGCCTCGACCTGGCGGTCGAAGCTCCACAGCTCGTCCCAGTCGCCATCGGCTGCGATGCGGCCCGCTCCGTAGAAGGCCGGGTAGTCCTCGCCCACGTCGGCGTCGGGGCGATCGTCGCCCGCCGCGCCGAAGGACACGAAGACGAGGCCGACGGCGAGGGCGGCGACGACGCCGAGCGAGTACGCCTGGAGGCGCCATGCCACCGTCTTGGATCCTCGATCGTCATCCACGGAGACCAGAGGGGATCCTCCCGTGTTCGAATGATGGAAACGTAGCGGGAGTATCGGCCGGCGCCGCGCCACGATGAAGCCGGCTGTCGCTCGATCGACCTAGTGATCGAGCAGGTCGCGCAGGAACTTGCCCGTGTAAGACTCCGGAACGGCCGCGATCTCCTCGGGCGTGCCGGCCGCAACGACGAAGCCGCCCTCGTCACCGCCCTCCGGGCCGAGGTCGATGACCCAATCCGCCGACTTGACGACGTCCAGGTTGTGCTCGATGACGACGACGGTGTTGCCGGCGTCGACGAGGCGCTGCAGCACCCCGAGCAGCTTCCTGATGTCCTCGAAGTGGAGGCCGGTCGTGGGCTCGTCGAGGATGTAGAAGGTGCTCCCGGTCGAGCGTTTCCCGAGCTCGGACGACAACTTGACCCGTTGTGCCTCACCCCCGGAGAGCGTCGGGGCAGGCTGGCCGAGCTTGACGTAGCCGAGGCCGACGTCGTAGAGGGTGCCGACGATCCGGGCGATGCGCGGCTGGTTCTCGAAGAAGGCCATGGCCTCCTCGATCGACATCTCGAGCACGTCGGCGATCGAGTGGCCCTTGAACTTCACCTGGAGGGTGTCCCGGTTGTAACGACGGCCCTTGCAGGTCTCGCATGGCACGTAGACGTCGGGCAGGAAGTGCATCTCGATCTTGATCGTGCCGTCGCCCTTGCACGTCTCGCAGCGGCCCCCGGCAACGTTGAACGAGAACCGTCCAGGCTTGTAGCCGCGCATCCTGGCGTCGGGAGTCGCCGCGAAGAGCTCTCTGATGCGATCGAACGCCTTGGTGTACGTGGCGGGGTTCGATCGCGGTGTCCGCCCGATCGGCGACTGGTCGATGTCGATCACCTTGTCGATGTGATGCACACCCATGAGCTTGCGGTGCTTGCCGGGCTGCGCCCGCGAGCCGTGCAGCGCGGCGTGGAGGCTCCTCGACAAGATCTGCTCGACGAGCGACGACTTACCGCTGCCCGACACGCCCGTCACGGCGACGAGCTTGCCGAGCGGGAACCCGACGTCGATGCCTTTGAGGTTGTTCTCGGAGGCGCCGACGATGGTGATCGACTGTCCCGACCCGTTGCGGCGGACTTCCGGCAGCGGGATGGAACGCCTCCGCGCCAGGTAGTCGCCCGTGATCGACCGCGGCTCGGCGATGATGTCGTCGAGCTTGCCTTCGGCGACGATGCCCCCGCCGTGCTCTCCTGCGCCGGGACCGATGTCGACGATGTGGTCGGCAACCCGGATCGTCTCCTCGTCGTGCTCGACCACGATGAGCGTGTTCCCGAGGTCCCTGAGTCGCAGCAGCGTCTCGATGAGCCGGTGGTTGTCGCGCTGGTGGAGGCCGATCGACGGCTCGTCGAGGATGTAGAGGACGCCGACGAGACCGGAGCCGATCTGGGTGGCGAGGCGTATCCGCTGAGCCTCGCCACCCGCCAGGGTGGCCGCCGAGCGCATCAGGGTGAGATAGTCGAGGCCGACGTCGACGAGGAACGCCAGGCGCGATCTGATCTCCTTGACGACGAGGCGGGCAATCGCCCACTCCCTGTCCGAGAGGGCGACGTCGTCGAAGAAGTCGATCGTCTTGCGAAGCGGCAGCGACGACAGGTCGAAGATGCTCCTACCCCCCACGGTCACCGCCAGCGACACCGGGTTGAGCCTTCCTCCTCCGCATGCCGAGCATGGCACCTCGGCCATGAACTGCTGGTACGCCTCTCGGGCGCTCTCGGACTCGGCGTCCCGGTAGCGGCGCTCCAGCCATGGCACCGCTCCCTCGTACGATGCGGTGTACTGCCTGCGCCTCCCGAATCGGTTCTGGTAGCGCACCGTGTAGTGGCCGGCGGCGTCGCCCTCGAGGATCAGCCGGCGTTGGGACGGCGTCAGCGAGTGAAACGGGGCCTCCATGTCGATGCCCTCGGCTTCGGCGACGGCGCCGAGCAGTCGCTGGTAGTAGCGCATCCGGTGCCGTCCGGCCCAGGGCGCCACCGCTCCGTCGGCGAGCGACTTGTCCGGCTGGGGCACGACGCGGTCGGGATCGACCTGGTAGCGGGTGCCGATGCCGCTGCACACCTGGCATGCCCCGTACGGGCTATTGAACGAGAAGTTCCTGGGCTGCAGGTCTTCGAACGAGAGGCCGCACTTCGGGCAGGCGAAATGCTGGCTGAACGTCAGCGGCGCCCCGTCGACGATGTCGATCAGGGCGACGCCGTCGGCGAGGCGGAGGGCGGTCTCGAGCGAATCCGTGAGCCGGCGCTCGATCCCTCGCTTGCTGACGAGCCGGTCGACGACGACCTCGATGGTGTGCTGGAAGTAGCGGTCGAGCTTGATGTCCTCGGTGAGGTCGCGCACCTCGCCGTCGATGCGAGCCCGGCTGAAGCCGTCTTTGGCGAGGTCCTTCAGCAGCACCTCGTACTCGCCCTTCCTGCCGCGCACCATCGGGGCCAGCACCTGGAAGCGGGTGCCCTCCGAGAGCGCCAGCACCTGGTCGACGATCTGCTGCGGCGTCTGGCGCGTCACCGGGGTCCCGTCGTTCGGGCAGTGCGGGATGCCGATCCTGGCGAAGAGCAGTCGCATGTAGTCGTGCACCTCCGTGACCGTGCCGACCGTCGAGCGCGGGTTCCGGCTGGCGGTCTTCTGGTCGATGGAGATGGCAGGCGAGAGGCCCTCGATGAAATCGACGTCCGGCTTCTCCATCTGCCCGAGGAACTGCCTGGCGTACGCCGAGAGGCTCTCGACGTACCGTCTCTGCCCCTCGGCGTAGATGGTGTCGAACGCCAGAGAGGACTTGCCGGAGCCGGAGATGCCCGTGAAGACGATGAGCTGGTCGCGCGGCAGCTCGAGGTCGATTCCCTTGAGGTTGTGCTCACGAGCGCCGCGAACGACGATCGAGTCGATGGCCACCGTGTCCTCCGCCTGCGGTTCCTGCCGCTGCCGTTCCCTGCGCAGCGCCGGGAGGCCCGGAGTGTAGTGACGGCCTGTGACAGGAATTACATCGACGTACTTCGCCGCGCCGCCGGGCGTGGCGCGGCGTCGTAATCTCCGCGCCGCATCCGCCACTTGACCCGGAGCACCTCCCACAGCGTGGTCAGATACGACACGGCGGTGACCCTGGTGTCCGGATCGTGGATCCAACGTGTCGGAACCTCGACGAGCGCGTACCCGCCTCGCCGCGCCAGAGCGAGGATCTCGACGTCGAAGCCCCACCCGTCGATGACGCTCCGGCCGAACAGGTCGTCTGCGGCATCGCCGGAGAAGAGCTTGAAGCCGCGCTGCGAGTCCCGGACGCCGCTCAGCACGAGACGCTGGATCATCCAGTTGCCGGCCCGGCCCGCCACTGAGCGAACGGCAGACTCCCCTCGCTCGACGTGCTCGCCTCCTGCGATCGACCCGAAGGCGACCCCGCGGCCGCCGGCAGCCACGAGCCCCTCTTCGAGCTTCGTGAGCTCCGCCATCGGGGTGGCTCCGTCGGCGTCGGCGAACAGGCGCAGGTCGCCGGTGGCCGCCAGCATGCCGACGCGCACCGCCTTCCCCTTGCCGGCGTTGCGATCGAGCCGGATCACGCGCAGTGCGGGCAGACGACCGCGGAACGCCTCGGCCGCGGCGGCCGTGCCGTCCGTCGATCCGTCGTCGACGACGATCACTTCGACGGAGCGACGCTGCCGTCCCGCGAAGTCGACGATGGATTCGAGCGTCGGCGGCAATCGCTTCGCCTCGTTGTACGCGGGAACGACGATCGACAGGTCCGTCACGAAACAGCCTCGGTTCTGGCGGCGGCGGTCACTGCGACCCCGCAAGCAACCGCCATCGTCACGATCGCCAGCGGACTGAAGCCCGTGATCCCGTCGAGCAGCTCGGCCGCACCCAGGACCCAGAAACCCGCCAACAGGGCACCTCGGCCCGTCGCCGTTGCAACGAGAGCAACCGGGAAGAGCAGCAGGCCGACCTCGTAGTAGAGCGGCTGCGGAGTGACGGCGACGAGCGCCGCGGCGGCCACCGCATGACGCCAGACGACCAGGTGGGGCCGCCACCGCCAGAAGGCGGCGGCCGCCAGGCCCACTCCGATGGTCCACACCCACCCGGCGAGCGCCGCGGCGCCGCTGTCGGGCGCCAGGTGCGATACGAGACCCGGCAACGAGACGAAGAGGCCCCCGTTGGCGGCGACGTTCTCGTCGGCGAAGCTCGACGCGTTGCTCCACCACTCCGATGGCCAACCCCAGCCGGAAACCGCCGCGCCGACAACGTAGAGAGCGACGCTCGCCGCCAGCCACCCCCGAAGCACGCGCCATCTCCCTGCCGCCATCACGAGCAGGGCCAACGGCACGCCGAACTGGGGTTTGTAGAGGAGCCCGGCGACGGCGACTCCCGCCAGCTCCGGCCTGCCGACCTGCTCGAGCCGGGCGGCGGCGCACAACAACACCAGGGTGAGGGCGGTGTTCTGGCCGCCGATGACCGCCCGGAGCATCGGGTAGAAGAACAGCGCGATCGCGAAGGACACCCGCGGGTGACGGGCGATGAACGGTACCCAGGCAGACGCCAACCTGACCGCCAGGCCGAGCGCCGCCACCATCAGCAGTGTGTGGAGCGCAACGGACCAGTTGTACGGCACGACGGCGAGGGCGGCGTAACCCGCCGCGGCGAACGGGGGGTATGCGAAGTACAGGTAGCCGTTGGGGTCCTCGAGCAGGCCGCGCTGCTCCGTGGCCTGGCGCGCCGCGTCGTAGAGGATGGCGCCGTCTCCCTCCACGACGATCCGTCCGGCTCCGTAGAACGCCGGGTAGTCGCCCCCGACCTGCCCGGAGGCGTCCGACCCGCTGGCCACGGCGGCCACCACGACGACGGCGACCAGCGTCGCAGAGACGATGGCGGCGTAGCGCTCCAGCCTTGCCGCCAACCCGGCCGCAGCCGTCGGCTGGGTGGTCTCGTCCGTGTGCTGCATGACCGTCCCAAGGTGTGGTGGGTGCCTTCGAGCGTATATCGGGCGATCGGCAGGCGGGCTGAATCATCCGCTGCCGACCGGCATCACCTGACCGATTCAGAGAGGTCCCGCAGCTCGCGCTTCAGCTCGTTGATCTCGTCCCGCAGCCTGGCGGCGTACTCGAAGCGCAGCTCGGCGGCGGCTTCGTGCATCTCTTCCTCGAGGCTCTGAACGAGCCTGCGCATGTCGTCCATCGGCAGCTCGAGCGGGAGGCGCTCTCGGACCTCGCGGGCCCTGCGCTCGGCAGCGGGAGCGGCACCCGACTGGACGAGGTCGAGTATGTCGGAGACGCGCTTGCGGATGGTCTGCGGATCGATGCCGTGCTCCTCGTTGAACCGGCGCTGCCGCATGCGCCGCCTGTTCGTCTCGTTGATCGCCCGCTGCATCGAGTCGGTCACGTTGTCGGCGTACATCACCACCTGGCCCTCGACGTTCCTGGCGGCCCGGCCGATCGTCTGGATCAGGCTGGTCTGCGAGCGGAGGAAACCCTCCTTGTCGGCGTCGAGGATCGCCACCAGCGAGACCTCGGGGAGATCGAGGCCCTCGCGCAACAGGTTGATGCCGACCAGGACGTCGTACTCACCGAGCCGCAGGTCGCGCAGGATCTGGACCCGCTCCAGTGTGTCGATGTCGGAGTGCAGGTAGCGAGCCCGCACTCCGAGCTCGAGCAGGTAGTCGGTGAGATCCTCGGCCATCTTCTTCGTCAGCGTCGTGACGAGCACCCTCTGGTCACTCTCGGCCCGCATCCTGATCTCCTCGACGAGGTCGTCGATCTGGCCCTTGGTCGGCCTGACGACCACCTCGGGATCGACGAGACCCGTCGGGCGGATGATCTGCTCGACGACCTGAGTCGACACGTCGAGCTCCCACTGGGCGGGCGTCGCAGACAGGAGCACGACCTGGTTGGCGCGCTCGTACCACTCGTCGAACGTGAGCGGCCGGTTGTCGAGCGCCGATGGAAGGCGGAAGCCGTGCTCGACGAGCACGTCCTTCCTGCTCCTGTCGCCTGCGAACTGCCCGTGGATCTGCGGGATCGTGACGTGGCTCTCGTCGATGACCATGAGAAAGTCGTCGGGGAAGTAGTCGAGGAGGGTGTACGGCGGCTCCCCTGCCGAGCGCCCGTCGAGGTAGCGGGAGTAGTTCTCGATGCCGGAGCAGAAGCCGACCTCACGCATCATCTCCATGTCGTAGGCGGTGCGCATCCTGAGGCGTTGCGCCTCGAGTAGCTTGCCCGACCTCTCGAGCTCGCCGAGGCGCTCGTGCAGCTCGACCTCGATGCCGGTGATCGCCTTCTCCAACCGATCGCGGCTCGTCACGTAGTGGGTCGCCGGGTACACCCACAGCTCGCTGAGCTCGTCGATCACCTCCCCCGTGAGCGGGTTCATCTGGATGATGCGCTCGACCTCGTCCCCGAAGTACTCGACGCGGAAGATCGTCTCCTCGTAGGAAGGGAACACCTCGAGCGTGTCACCTTTCACGCGGAACCGGCCCCGCACCAGGTTCACCTCGTTGCGCTCGTACTGGATGTCGACGAGGCGACGCACCGCGAAGTCGAGCGGCAGCTCCACACCCCGCACGAGCCTGAGGAGCTGACCTTGGTACTGCTCGGGTGAGCCGAGCCCGTAGATGGCCGACACCGAGGCGACGATGACGACGTCCCGGCGCGTCAGCAGCGCGGCGGTGGCGGAGTGGCGGAGCCGGTCGATCTCGTCGTTGACGGTCGACTCCTTCTCGATGTACGTGTCCGTCTGCGGGATGTACGCCTCAGGCTGGTAGTAGTCGTAGTAGCTGACGAAATACTCGACCCGGTTCTCCTTGAAGAACTGGCGAAACTCGTTGGCCAGCTGGGCGGCGAGCGCCTTGTTCGGGGCGAGCACCAGGGTCGGCTTCTGCACCTGCTCCACCACCCATGCAATGGTGGCCGACTTCCCCGAGCCGGTGATCCCGAGGAGGGTCTGGAAACGGTCGCCTCGCTTCACGCCCTCGGAGAGGCGCGCGATCGCCTCGGGCTGGTCGCCCGCAGGCGCGAAATCGGACTCCACCCTCAGTGCCGGCATCGACGTGGAGCGTACCCGGTGGGTGCGACAAGAACGGCGGGCCCTCAGGCATCTCCCGAGACGTCGCGCCACAGGGCCTCGACCTGGCGGGCCAGGCCGTCGAGCGAACCGTCGTTGCTGATGACACGGTGCGCCCTTCCCAGCCATTCGGCCCTCGTCGGCTGGCTCGCCATCCGGTGCCTGGCGTCTACCTCGCCGATGCCGCGATCGAGCGCCCGCGACAGCCGGACGTCGTCGGGGGCGTCGACGAGGACCTCCACCCACCCGTCTCCGACGAGATCCGCCGCAACGGGCAACTCGACGGCGACCGGCACGTCGCCGGCGTCGGCCACCCTGCGGGCGATCTCGGCAGCGATGTGCGGATGGGTGAGCTCCTCGAGCCGTTCGAGCTCCTCGTGGTCGGAGAAGACGATCCCAGCGAGCGCCGCCCTGTCGATGCGACCCGCCGACACCGCCTCGGGCCACTCGGCGGCCACCGCTGCGAACGCCGGGCCGTCCGGCTCGAGGACGGCGTGGCCGATCCGATCCGATTCGATGACGACGACTCCCTGCGCCTCGAGCATGGCGGCCACTGTGCTCTTTCCCGAGCCGATCCCGCCGCGGATGGCGATACGGACGGGGCGCCGAAAGGTCGAGCCGGGCATGCGGGCGACTGTACCCTTGCAGGCATGCTGGCCACCCGTCCGGCCTGGGAGAACCGGCTCGACCGCATGGGGTCCGGGCTGTTCTGGGTGTCGTTCACGGCCGGCGCCGTGGTCACGCTCGCAGGGGGTCTGTCCGCAGGCGAGATCCTCTCGGCCGTCCTCACCGGCGCCTATGTCGTCGTGATGCAGGTGGCGCCTCGCCGCTACCGGAACCTCACGATGGTGGGGGAGCTCCTCGCCATCGGCGGCGTCGTCATCTCGCTGATCGCCATCTCGCTGACGGGCGGGATCACCAGCCCGTACGTGTTGTTCGCGGCCACGCCGACGTTCTTCGCCTCCGCCTTCCTCGGCAGGCGGATCGGGTTCGAGACTGCCCTGCTCTCGTCGCTCGGACTCATCGTCGTCCTCATGGCGCTCGACCAGGAGCTCCTCACCACCCAGCTCCTCCAGACGATCCTCCTGTACCTGCTCATCGCCCTCACGTTCTCCCAGGCCCGTCGGATCCTCATCGAAGAGGGCGCCAAGTCACGAGCCGCCACGCTGCGAACCCAACGGCTCGAAGCAGCCAACTCGTTGCTGTCGAGCCTGTCCGAGCTTGCGAACTCCGCCGAGCTGAACCCGATGACGGTCGGGTACGCCGCCTTGCGCGACCTCGCCAACGCGGTGCCGATATCGGCAGGAGAGGTGTCGATGCGCGACGACGAAGGGTCTGTCGTCGTCGCCAGGCGCGGCGAGCCTGACCCTTCCTCGCAGCGGCTCGTGCTGCCGATGGACGTCGCCGGCAGGAACCTCGGCGACGTCGTGCTCTGGGCCGAGCCCGGGTCGACGCTCGTCGACCACCGCGAGACCATCGACAACGCCATGCGGCCGGTCGAGCTGGCGTTCGACAACATCCGGCTGCTCCAGCAGATCGCCCGGCGGGCCGTTGCCGAGGAGCGCACCAGGGTGGCTCGCGAGCTGCACGACGAGATCGGGCCGTCACTGGCGTCGCTCGGCCTGACCATCGACACGCTGATGCTCCAGCCGGATGTGGGCGGGCACACGGCCCACCAGCTCGAGCAGATCCGCAGGCACGTCACCAGCCTCGTCGAGGAGGTGAGGGGCGCAGTGTCCGACCTGAGGCACGAGAGTGTCTCCAGCATCGTCCAGCACACGCACCGACTGGCCGCCGAGCTGAGCAGCGACGGCCCCGGCATCGACGTCGACATCAACGAGCGCCGCCCGCCGCGCGGTCAGATCGCGACTGAGATCGCAGCGATCCTCACAGAGGTGGTGCGCAACGCGGTGGCGCATGCCGACGCCACACTCATCAAGGTGGGCGGCTACGTCGACCGCGACCGGGGCAGCCTCGTGGTCGAGGACGATGGCGTCGGCTTCGACACGGACGCACGGCCGAGAGGCCACTACGGGCTGATCGGGATCCAGGAGAGAGCGTCCGAGGCGGGTGCCAAGCTCGAGATCGAGTCGCATCGCGGCGTCGGAACATTGGTTAGGTTGTCGTGGGGAAGTTGAGGACACATGACGTTCCGCATCGTCATCGCCGATGACCATCGCCTGCTCCTGGAGGGGCTGAGCCAAGCGCTCGACAGCATCCCGGACATCAGCGTGGCCGGCCTGGCGTCGAACGGCCAGGAGCTGATCACGGCGATCGAGGAGCACACGCCCGACGTGCTGCTCGTCGACATCGAGATGCCGGTCATGACGGGACTGGCGGCTCTCTCGAACGTCACGGATCCACCGCCGGCGATCGTCGTGACGATGCACACCGATGAGGAGCAGAGGCGCAGGGCGGCTGCGGCCGGAGCGGTGGGGTTTCTCTCCAAGTCGACTCCGCTGCCCGACCTCGCCGCCGCGATTCGCGCCGTGGCGAGGGGGGAGACGCTCATGGATCCGGCCGCGCTGTCCGAAACGCTCGACCGGCACCGCGCCCCCGTGCTCGACGCTGGAGCGGCTGCGCTCACCGCACGGGAACGAGAGTTGCTGAGGCTTCTCGCCTCCGGCGTCAGCAGCACGGAGGACCTGGCCGACCGTCTCTTCATCTCCCAGAAGACGGTGAAGAACCACCTCGCCAGCATCTACGAGAAGTTGGCGATCACGGACAGGGCACAAGCGGCCGTCGAGGCCATCAGGCTCGGCTTACACCGTGATCAGACGTCCTGACGGCGCTATGATCACCCGAAATGCGCCCTGACCTGGGTGTCTGCATTTGGGTCGCACGGCCTATTGAGTCACGGAGCGTGTTCGCCGATATTTGCTAACGGATCACCCTGCCAACAGGAGGTAAGAACCAGATGCTTCGCATGTGGACGGCCCTTCAGAGCCGACTCGTACGGAACGAAGAGGGAGCCAGCCTCGTGGAGTACGCACTCCTCGTCGCACTGATCGCAGTCGTGGCAATCATCGCCATCACCGTGGTTGGTAAGAAGGTTTCCAACAACTTCGACAGCATTGCCCAAGAGCTGTAAAGCTGCAGGCAAGAACTCGGAGAGGGCGCCCACCGGGGCGCCCTCTTCGCGTTCTGGGTCTCGGATCGGCTCGATCCCCTACCTGGGGCGATTAGGTCGAACGACCCATGTCCCCACGGTGGCGGCCCCGTTACCGTGAGTGACGACAAGGAGCCGGATCGGCCCGTATGCGCCCCGGAGGGCCGAGACGGGCCGATGAGCGTGATCGCCAGGGGGCGGCGAGAGCACTGTGTGGGAAAGGTGGGCGTTCGATGGCACGGATCCGCTCGTTCATCGCGGATGAGAACGGCGCAAGCCTCGTCGAGTACGCCTTGCTGGTAGCGCTCATCGCGCTCGTGGCGTTCGTAGCGGTCGCCACACTCGGCAAGAGCGTCTCGAACT
Organism: Acidimicrobiia bacterium; assembly: GCA_036396535.1. NCBI lineage: Bacteria > Bacillati > Actinomycetota > Acidimicrobiia > Acidimicrobiia bacterium. The sequence continues at coordinate 32,733 of DASWKR010000033.1, forward strand.
CCTTCGACAGCATGGGCCAGGGCCTCCCCTGAGTCCGCCCATCCCCTGACCCTCATCGCGGCCTATGAGGGCGCTTCGTAAACCGCAAAGTGGTCGTCGCGGTACGCCGCAAGCCAGTAGGCCTCCACCAGGGCGTGTTCCAGGCGGGAGTCGACGGCCACGATCGCCTGGTTGAGCCCATATCGGGCGAACAGCGCCTCCCAGCCGCGTCCCGCCTGTGCTTCGAGCACTGCACGCATCTCGCCCGCTCCGTAGAGCTCCGCCCTGTCGTCGATGAGAACGCGCCGCCCCGGCCATTCCTGGTAGATGAGCAGTCCACCCTCGCCGATCCCGTGGAAAGCGGGACCGGCACCGAGAGCGGCAATGGCATCCCGTGTGGGGAACACGGTTGGGCTCAATCCCACGGGCCGGAAGAGACCGAGCGCCACGATGAAGAACAGGGCACCTGCAACCGCGACATTGAGGACGCGACTCTCAGACGTCGCCCGCCCGGCACGGGACGGCACCGCAGCCGCCGCGAACGGAGCAAGCACGATCACGGCGGGCATCAGGTTGCGCACCGCAGTCATGCCGAAGGCGGCGAACGGGACGATGACCCACAGGTCCCGGCTCTCGACATCCCGACGCGCCAACCCGATGACCACCAACGTCACGACGATGAAGAACGGCCACGTCCGGTGGTCGGTCAATGACGGTCGCTGCCACTCCTCGATGAGGTCGAGCGCCTCCCGGTTCGTCGCGAAGTCGACGATGATCCCCCAGAGCGCAAGCCCGTGCGCCGTGAGCGACACCCCGATCGCCGAGAGTCCCAGCGCGACGGCGGCCCGCCCCGAACGGCGCTGTACGGCGACCAGCGCGATGAATCCGAGCCCGATGACGAACGAGCCGTGCACGCATGCCCACAGCCACAGGATGGGCGGGAGCGCCCACCACTGTGGGCGGGCGCGGTCCGATGCGAGCACGACGAGCGCCATGAGCGGGAAAGCGAGCGCGGCCGGGCGGGGAAACGAGAACGGCACGGTCATCCACGCCACGAGGAGCATCCCGACGACCATGCCCCCATGGCCGGACCGGCGTCGGCGCATCGTGATCCCGACGAGCGCCACGGCGCACGCCATCGAAGAGAACACCACCCAGGGCGCCCATCCGATGCCGCCGGCGGCTCGCTCGAGGGCGCCGTAGCCGAGCTCGGCCAGCCAGGACTGGGTGCGCCACGGCTCGCCGCTGTGGGTCAGCGAGAAGGGGTCGGAGCGGAGCACCTCGCCGGCATCGAGTTGAACCGTGCCGGCCCGGACGTGCCACAGGAACGAGTTGTCGGTGAAGACCCGGGTCGCCGACCACGCCAGGACGATGAACGGCACGCCGAGCCAGAGCCTGCGTAGGGTGAGAACCGATTCCCGCACCGATGGCTCCTCGACAGCCGCGTCGTCCCGGCCGTCTTCACCGACGCCCGGCTGTGACGTTACCGCGGCGAGGCGCCGCGGTGGGGTCATCGTGAGCTCGCCGCAGCCACAGCCGTTCGCCCGGAGGGAACGCTACAGGTTCAGGTTCTGGACGATCTGCACGGCCGCCGGGCCGAGGAGCACGACGAAGATGCTCGGGAAGATGCAGAGCACGAGCGGGAAGACCATCTTCACGGGAGCTGCGAACGCTCGCTCCTGAGCCTTCTGGCGCCTCCGCACCCTGATCTCGTCTGCCTGCACTCGAAGCATCCGAGAGATGGAGACACCGAAGGCGTCCGCCTGGTTCATCGACAGGATGAAGCTGTTCAGGTCCTCGACGTCGGTCCGCTCGGCGAGTGACCTCATGGCGTCGTGGCGGCTGACACCGACCCTGGTCTCCTGGAGCATCCGCGAGAACTCGTCGGAGAGCTCTCCCGGGACGTTCTGGACGACGCGACCGAGTGCGGCCTCGAACCCGAGGCCCGCCTCGACGCTGATGACGAGGAGGTCGATGATGTCCGGGAGGTCGTGCTCCATGGCGCCCCGCCGCTCGTCGATCCTGCGGCTCAGGATGGCATCGGCACCGAAAACGCCCATGAGGAGGAACAACCCTCCGACGACGAGCTTCTGGAGCCCCGGAAGGAAGCCCTGCACGGCGACCCAGGCGACGATGCCGCCGATCGTCGTGAGGACCCGAAGCGCGGCCCACGAGTTGGCGTCGACGCGGGGGAACCAGCCGGCCACCTGGAGGCGCCGGTTGACTCGTGCCGCCCAGCCCTGGGGCGTGAACCGCATCGCGAAGCGTCCGACCCTCTGCACCATCGGCGCGACGGCGCGCTGCGCGAAGTCGGCCTGGAGCAGCTCCTCACGGGATTGAAGGCTGAGGAGGCGGCCCCGCGTCCTCTCCCCCGCCCGCACGACGCCGAGCCCGACGTACCACGCCAGGGCGGCGGCGGTGATGGACACCGACATCACGGAGATGAGCAGGTAATCCATCAGACGTTCACCTTCACGATCTTGTTGAGCCAGACGATGCCGGCGACGAGCATGACGAGGGCGCCGACGACGGCGATGATGCCGCCGGTGTTCCTGAAGAGGGGCTGGAGGTAGGTCGGATTCGTCAGGTACAGGAAGGCGAACAGCCCGAACGGCAACCCTCCGAGCACCATGGCCGAGATGCGGCCTTCAGCAGTGAGCGCCTTCATCTCACGCCGCAGGCGGTTGCGCTGCAGCATCGTGTTGGCAGCCGTCTGGAGCACCTCCGCCAGGTTGCCACCGACTTCGCGCTGGATGCTTATGGCGAGCACGGCCCACTCGAAGTCGACCGAGCCCATGCGGGTGGCGACGTCGGTGAGGGCGTCGACCGGCGAGCGACCGAGTCGCGTCTCGCTCATGGCTCTGCCGAACTCCCGGGCCGTCGGGTCTGCCGCCTCGGAGGCGACCGCCTCGACCGCCTGCAGGAGCGAATAGCCGGCTCGCAGCGATGTCGAGATCAGGTTGAGGGTGTCCGGAAGCTGCCGCTCGAACTTCGACCGCTCCCTGCCTGCAACCATCTGGACCGTCATCCCGCTCAGCACCATCGTGACGACTGCGGCGATTGCCGCGACGAGCAGGCTCCTGGCGAAGAGCCCGCCGACGATCCCGACGATGAAGGCGATCCCGATCATGCCGGCGATCGCCTCGCCCGGCCGGAGTGGCAAGTTCGCCTGCGCCAGCGCGGTGTCGATCACGTCGAGCAGGCCGCGTTGCTCGGCGACGCTCTCCGCCTGGTTCACGAACCGGCGGAGCAGCGGGAAGTTGGCCAGCCGTCCCCGGTCCTCCCTCTGACCGGAGTAGGCGCCCAGCCTGCCCTGCAGATCGCGCTCGACGGCCTTGTTCGGCCCGAACAGGAGCACGATGAGCAGGAACAACGCCACCGCCGCCCCGATCGAGCCGAGCAGGACGAACGAGGTGTTCGGGTCTCCCGAACCGGCGTCCTGGGCGAACGCAGGGGCGGAGGTCATCACGACCGCCCCGGCGATCACCAATGCGATTGCTGTCAGTCGTTTCACGGTCATCGCCTCGCGAACGGCTCCGGCTCGAAGAGGTCGGCCGGCAACTGGATGCCGAAGTTCTCGAGGTGGTCGCTGAAGGTCGGGCGGATGCCCGCAGCCTTCAAGTGGCCTCGATACATGCCGTTCTCGTCGATCCCCATGCCGTAGTCGAACAGGAAGAGGTCCTGGGTCGTGATGATGTCGCCTTCCATGCCGGCGACCTCGGTCACCTGGGTGACGCGCCGTGTGCCGTCGCGGAGCCGGTGGAGGTGGACGATCAGGTCGACGGCCGAGGCGACCTGCTCGCGGATGGCCCGCACCGGGAGGTCCATGCCCGCCATGAGCACCATCGTCTCGATTCGGGCGAGGGTGTCACGCGGCGAGTTGGAGTGGATCGTGGTGAGCGAACCGTCATGGCCGGTGTTCATCGCCTGGAGCATGTCGAGGGCTGCCCCGTCACGAACCTCACCGACGACGATGCGGTCGGGCCGCATACGCAGAGAGTTGCGAACGAGGTCACGGATGGTCACGTGGCCCTTGCCCTCCAGGTTGGGGGGACGGGCCTCGAGGCTGAGGACGTGCGCCTGGTTGAGCCGGAGCTCGGCGGCGTCCTCGATCGTGACGATGCGGTCGTTCTCCGGGATGTAGCTGGAGAGCACGTTGAGCAGCGTCGTCTTGCCGGAGCCGGTGGATCCGGAGACGATCACGTTCAGGCGACCCTGGACGCAGCGGCGCAGGAAGCCGGCGGTCTGATCGGTGAACGTGTCGTTGGCGACGAGGTCGTCCGTCGTGAACGGGTCGACGGCGAACTTCCTGATCGTCAGGAACGGGCCGCCGATGGCGAGCGGATGAACGACCGCGTTGACGCGGGAGCCGTCGGGGAGGCGGGCATCGACCATTGGGGTCGACTCGTCGATGCGCCTGCCGACCTGTCCGACGATCTTCTCGATGATCCTCTCGAGGTGGGTGGCGTCGACGAACTTCGTGTCGGTGCGCGTCAGCTTGCCGAACCGCTCCACCCAAACCGAGTGCGGCCCGTTCACCATGACCTCAGTGATGCTGGCGTCGCTCAGGAAGGGATCGATCGGCCCGTATCCGAGGACGTCGTCGGCGATCTCCTGGAGGAGTTGGAGACGGTCGGCCCGCGAGAGCGGGACGGACTCTTCCTGGTCGAGAGCCCACTCCAGCATCTCCATGACGCGCAGCTTGAGCTCGGCGTCGGACATCTGGCGGTCGTACAGCGTCGGGCCGAGGCCCTCGACGACCTTGTAGTGGAGCTTGCGACGCAGCTCCTGCCGCATCTCTTCGCGGTGGTGACCGTCGACGGTCACGTCTGCGGCCTTGGCGGCTCGCACTCGATCCGCAAGACTCATTTGGAGACCCCTATCGTCCTGGCTTGGCAGCGCTCGGGAATGATCGATCGAGGGGCCGGCCCTCGCTCGTGAAACGCTGCGACTACTTACCTGTTACCGAACCATCGGCGCTTCGCGCCGTCGTCTTCAGCATCATCTTCTCCGGACATTTCGCCGTCGACGACCAGCCTGGCCACCGACCGCAGATCCCTGGCCACCCGCGACCGCGGGTACATCGACACCACCGGCTCGCCCTCGTTGACGGCGCGCGGCACGAGCTTGTCCGACGAGATGGCGGCCATCACCTCGAGCCCGAGCGAGCGCTCCAGCTCGTCGATGTCGAGCCGGGCCTTCGAGTTGACCCGGTTGAGAACGAGCTTGATCTTCTCGAACGGGAACTTGATGAGGCGGAGGGTGTCGAGAGCGAGCTTGGCGTTCTTGACGCTCGGCAGGTCCATGTCGACCACGAGCAGCACGGCGTCCGAGCGCTCCAGGATCGACAGCACCGGCTCATCGAGGAACGGTGCCGTGTCGATGACGATGTAGTCGAACATGCGCTTGAGCATGCCGATGGTCTTGACGACCACCTGGGTGGACACCTCGTCTGCGAGTGACGGCTCGAGGGGCGCTGAGAGCACCTTCATCCCGCTCGAGTGGGTCGCCAGGAGGCTGTACAGGAGCTCCTCGTCGAGCTTGTCGATGTCCCTGGCGACGTCGACGATCGTGTGCTTCGGGTCGACCTGGAGTGAGATGCAGATGTCGCCGAACTGCAGGTCGGCGTCGAGGATGACCACGCGGCCGGGGTCGCCCCACATGGCGAGGGTGAGGGCCGTGTTGGTGGTCGTCATCGTCTTGCCGGCGCCGCCCTTGGGCGACATGATCGTGACGACCTTGCCGATCTTGCGCCTCGCCACCGCCTCGGGGGCCTGTCGCTGCGAGAGCTGGACCACGACCCCGAGGGCCTCTTCGATCTTGCTGACCGTCAGCGGAGACTCGATCACGTCCTTGATCCCTGTCCGCAGCGCAGCCCGCAACAGATCGGTGCTCATCGTCTCCGCCACCATCACGATCGGAAGAGAGGGGCGGACGTCGAAGAGCTGAGACACATCGGTGACCCCCGCCTCGTGGGCGAAGGCCGGTCCGATGACGGCGATGTCGATCCCTTCCTCGGTGAGCCGGCGCTGGGCGTCTGTGATGTTGCGGGCGCTGTAGACCTTGTGGCCGTTCAACAGCCCCCGCGCTCCATCAACGAACGCGTCGTCGGTGTCGACGAGGAGGATCGAATACGTGCCGGCGTCAGTTGCCAAGCGACTCTCCCAAAAGCCTCAGCTGCTCCTCGATGCGGTCGAGCAAGGCGAACAGATCGTCCACGAGGACGCCCTGTGCCTCGAACTCAGTGTACGGCTCGTCCTTCGGCAGGAGCGAAAACGCCACGGACGTGTACTGACGCGCGAACTCGATCTTCTCCGCCTGCTCGGGCGTGACTTCGAGGACGACGACTTGGGCGCCCTGTGGCTCGAGCCCGACGCCGAGCGGCGCGTCCCTCGTGTCAGGGCCGACCGCGAGCACCTCGAGGTCCTGCAGCACGGTCTGGGTGAACTGCAGCGAGTTCGGGATCGTATCGGCGAAGGCCGCCAGAGGATCCACCGGCTGGCCGGTCTCGTCGACCTCACCCTCGCCTTGCTCGCCCTGGGTCTGGCCGAGGCCGCCACCGAACACGAGCTCGCGGAGCTCGGCGTCCTGGAAGAGCTCGACGAGCTGGGTCAGCTCGACGGATGCCGAGGCGAGCAGATTGACGCGGTCGCCCGGGCGGATGAATCCACCCACCGATGCCTCTTCCTCGGGCCGGATCGAGATGGCGACCTTGCCCGCCGGGATCGACTCGGAGAGCGACACCGACGCCTCGGACAGCGTCACGAACATCTCGGACGTGATGAGCTGCTTCGCCGAGATCGGGCCGGCTGTGAGGCGGGCCTCGAGGGCGGCCTGCAGGTTCTGCGGGTTGTTGTCGCAGAGCGTCTGGTCGTCACCGGGGTCGACGACGCCGAAGCAGAGGATGGTGGAGCCCTCGAATGCGACGTCCTCGGCGAGGGCCGTGCCCTCTTCGATGAAGTCTGGGATGGTCAGCGTCTCGCCAGCCGTCCCCGCAGGGATGAACTGTGCTGCACGATAGACGCGCACCTCGCGCAGGCCCTCACGGAGGTCACCTTCGACACCCGAGAGGTACTGCCATATCGAGAACGCAGACACAGCGGCGAGCGCCAATGCCACCACGAGGACGATCGTTCGTTTGCCCATTTCAGTTGGCCCTTCCGGTCAGAGATACACGCGCACCACACGACGGTGTCTCGACGACCTCGGATGTCCGGGCCAGCAGCGAGTAATGGCAGACCGGAAGACCGGCCGGGCCGCTAGTTGCGGCCGATGCCTTTCTCTTTGAGCTCCTGGAGGATTGCCTCCAGGGACGCGTCGGCACTGAATGAAGGTTCGGGGGCAGCTTCTTCTTCACGTTGAAACTCCCGCCGCTTCGGGCGTGCCGGCTGAGTACTGCGTTTGTCGTTCCACGTCGAGCGTTCCTCCCATTCGGGGAGTGCCTGTTTGATGGACAGGCTCACTCGACGTCTGTCGGCATCGATCTCGGTCACCTTTACACGGACTTGTTGCCCGATCGAAAGTTCCAACTCCGGGCTCTCGACGTGGTGAACGGCTATCTCGGACACGTGGACTAGTCCCTCGACGCCTTCACCGACGGAGACGAAGGAGCCGAATGGAACGGTCTTGGTGACCATGCCGTCGATGATCGAGCCGACCTCTACATCTCTGGCGAACTCGTCCCACGGATCCTCACGGGTTTGGCGGATCGAGAGCGAGATGCGCTCTCGGTCGCGGTCGACCTCGAGGACGCGAACCTGGACCTCGTCGCCGACGTTGACGACCTCGCCGGGGTGGCTGACGTGCTGCCAGGACAACTCGCTCACGTGGACGAGACCGTCCATCCCGCCGAGGTCGACGAATGCGCCGAAGTTGACGACGGAGGACACGACCCCGGGGCGGATGTCCCCGGGCTCGAGGTCGGCGAGGAACGCCTGGCGCTGCTCGGCCTGCGCCTCTTCGAGGTAGGCACGTCTCGAGAGCACGACGTTGTTGCGGTTCTTGTCGAGCTCGATGACCTTGGCCTCGATCGCCTCCCCCACGTAGGGGTTCAGGTCACGGACCCGGCGGAGGTCGACGAGCGAAGCGGGAAGGAAGCCTCGCAAGCCGATGTCGACGATGAGGCCGCCCTTGACGACCTCGATGACCGGCCCGCTCACCGTGCCGCCCTCGTTCATCACCTGCTCGATGCGACCCCAGGCACGCTCGTACTGGGCGCGCTTCTTGGAGAGGACGAGCCGCCCTGACTCGTCTTCCTTCTGGAGCACGAGGGCCTCGAGCTCGTCGCCGACCGCCACGACGTCCGATGGGTTGGCCGTGTTGCGGATGGAGAGCTCGTTGGACGGGATGACGCCCTCTGACTTGTAGCCGATATCGACGAGAACCTCGTCGGGGTCGACGCGAACCACCCGTCCGGCGACGATGTCGCCCTCGTTGAACTGGAAGACGGTGCGATCGACGGCCTCGGCGAAGTCGTCCTCGCTGAGCTCGTCTGCGACGTCACCGATGTCGCGGGGCGCGGTGATCGCCGGCCTCTGCGAGGTGACCGTGAGCGGCTTCTCGGGCTCCG
>DASWKR010000034.1 GCA_036396535.1 Acidimicrobiia bacterium
CCACCCCGAACGAGGAGAGCTTCGCGGCAGGGAGGCTGCTCGTGGAGCTCGCCGACAGCATGGGCGAGGAGGACCACCTCCTCGTGCTGCTCTCAGGGGGCGCCTCGTCGCTCGCCGAGGCCCCGACGGAAGGGATCTCGCTGGTCGACGTCGTCAGGGCCACCGAGATCCTCCTGGCCAGCGGGGCATCCATCGAGGCGGTCAACGCGGTACGGGGCGCCATGTCGCGGCTCAAGGGAGGAGGTCTGGCGGCGCTGGCGCAACCCGCCGAGGTGACGACGCTGGCGATCTCGGACGTCGTCGGCTCCGATCCGGGAGCCATCGGGTCGGGACCCACGGTTGCCGGTCGCAGTAAGCGAGCCCTCGACGTCCTGGCGAACCTCCGCGAGGTCCTGCCTCGATCGGTCGTGCAGGCGGTCCTGGCCGACCATGCCGTGAGCCCGACGCCCGGTGAGTACCACGTGCTCGCCGACGGCGGCACCGCCGCCGAGGCGGCCGCCGCGGCAGCGCGGCGCGACGGCAGCCCGGCGAGGGTCGTCACCACCGGGCTGACCGGCGAAGCCGCACTCGTGGCGCCACGGGTCGTCGAGGACCTCACTCGGCGAGGCGGCGACGGGATCTTCGTCTACGCCGGGGAGACCACGGTGACGCTCGACGGCCGGGGACGGGGCGGACGAAACCAAGAGGCCGCCCTGGCGGCCGCCCTCGCACTCGACGGGCAGGACGGCATGACGTTCCTGGCAGCCGGGACAGATGGGATCGACGGCCCGACCGAAAACGCCGGGGCGGTCGTGGACGGGACGTCGGCAGCCGTCATGCGCGCCGCGGGCGTCGACCCGATGGAGGCCCTGGAAAACCACGACTCCGCCTGCGCACATGAATCCGCAGGGACGGCGGTCATCACCGGCCCCACCGGCACGAACGTCGGCGACCTGTGGCTCGTCCACCGGGAGCCGGACGCGAGGACGCCCACCTGAAACCGGTGGGCGTCCCGCGGCGAGATCGAGGCGGAGGGAAGGCGCCTGGGATCAGGCGCTCGAGCTCGATTCGACGGACTCTGCGTCTTCGCTTTCGTCTGCGCCGCCCCACCAGCCATGCCGGCCGCCCAGCCCCGGGTGAGGAGCGAGCTCGCCGAGCTCCTCGACGGTCAGCTCGCCGTCCTCGAGGAACTCTGCGGCTGGGCCCTCCGGGTCACGTAGCGGATGGTCGTCCGGCAGCGACGCCAGCTCTTCTGCGTCGATCACGCCGTCGTCGAGCATGCCGCGCAACCCGAAGATCCCGTGGCCTCGCCAGAACCGGCCGGGACGGCTCGCCCGAAGCTCCTCGAACTTCTCCGCTAGGGCGTCGGCGACGGCGTCCGCCTGATCCTGCGTGATCACTCCGTCCTCGACCAGGCCGGAGAGGACGTCATCGAGAAGCCGCCCCCTCTCCTCCGTCGCGGGTACTTCAGTCGTAGAGGTCGAGTCGTCGGTCGACGGGTCCTGGGCCGCTGCGCTCGAGGTGCGACTCACCGCGGCGGCGGTGAAGGCGCCGAGCACGAGCACCCCGGCGGCGGCGAGCGCTGCGAATATTTTGCGCATCTGCTGCTCCTTTCGAGTGGATCGATTCGAAGTCATCCTCGGGCAACCGTATGGGGCCGTCATGAGGATGGAATGAGAAGATCCTGAGAATCCCGCGCGAGGTCAGCGGGCGACGGTGGGAAGCTCGAAACCGACGAGGGCGCCCCCTCCGGGGGCCTCGTCGGCGAACACGGTGCCCCCATGCGCCTCGGCGAACTGCTGGACGATCGAAAGGCCGAGGCCCGATCCAAGCGTGGCGCGCGCCGCGTCCGCGCGGTAGAAGCGGTCGAACACCCTGGCCTTGTCCTCGGGCGGGATACCCGGTCCGTGGTCCCGCACGGCGACCCTCCCGCCGCCAACCGTGACGACGATCGGCTCCCCCTCCGGGCTCCACTTGATGGCATTGTCGAGGAGGTTGGAGACCGCCCTGTCGAGCCTGGTCGGCCGCACTTCGACCACAGCCGGCGAGGCGGTGACGTCGATCGCATGCCCGAACCTGCGCCGGAAGCGATCGACGACGTCCGCTACCGCCTCGTCGAGGTGGACGCTCTCGACGGCCTCCTCGGCCTCCGAGTCCGTCGCCAAATCGATCAGCTCGGACGCCAGCGCGGAGAGCTGCTCGATCTCGAACTTGAGGTCTTCGACGAGCACTGAGCGCTCCTGCGGCTCCATGTCGGCGCGCTTGGCGAGCACTTCGATGTTCGTGCGCAGCGCCGTGAGTGGCGTACGCAGCTCGTGACCGGCGTCACGAACCAGACGATGCTGCTGGCTCCTCGACCGCTGCAACGCCTCGAGCATCGAGTTGAAGCTCGCCGCAAGCCTTCCGAGCTCGTCCTGCCTGGCGACGGGGATCCTGGCGGCGAGCTCCTGGGTCGCCGCGACGTGCTCGGCGGCATCCGTGAGGGCGGCCACCGGACGCAGTGCACTGCGAGCCACGGCCAGACCGAGACCGGCGGCGATGACGGCGCCGAGGACGCCTGCCCACAGGAGCGCGGTGCGCACGCCGACGAGGGACGCATCGACCTCGTCGAGCGATCGGGCGAGCTGGAGGGCGACTCCGTCGCGCACCGGCTCCGTGATCATCCGCACCGACCCCTGGGCGGTGGCGACGGTCCGCACCGTCCTGGCGCCCTCGCCACCCGCCACCGCGACGTCCAGGTCGTCGACCGGCAGGCGGGAATCCACGCCCCTCGGGACGAGGACCTGGCCGTCCGCCAGCACGACCTGGGCATACAACGCATCGAAGCCCCTGTCCGACCGGCCGAGCGGCTCCCCGGGACCTAAGAAGCGAACCGCTCTCGACGGCAGCCCGCGGACGTCGCCTCCGGTGCTCGTGATGAGGGAAACCCTGTCGACGAGACTCTCGTCGACCTCCTGGATGAGCTGGCGGCGTGTGAGGTAGAAGAGGATCGAAGCCGCCAGCACAACGGCGAGCGCCACCGCAACCGCCGATATCACGGCAAGACGGCCCCGCAGGCTCATGGGCGCTCCCTGGCGACATAGCCGATCCCGCGCACCGTGTGGACGAGACGAGGGGCACCATCGGCTTCGAGCTTGCGACGGATGTAGCCGATGTAGACGTCGAGCGAGTTCGATGTCGTACCGAAGTCGTAGCCCCAGATGCGCTCGCAGATCGTGTCCCGCGACAGGACGATGCCTGCGTTCTCGACGAGCAGCTCGAGCAGGTCGAACTCGGTCTTCGTGAGATGGACCGGCTCGCCGGAACGGCTGACGGTGCGAGCGTCAGGGTCGAGCAGCAGATCGCCGACACGGACGGCGCCGGGGTGCGCGCCCGTCGCCCGCCTCAGGAGCGCCCTCACCCTGGCGAGGAGCTCCTCGAGGGCGAACGGCTTCACCAGGTAGTCGTCGGCGCCTGCGTCGAGGCCCGCCACCCGGTCGGACACTTCCTGGCGGGCCGTCAGGATGAGTATCGGGATGTCGATGCCCTTCGCCCTCATCCTGCGGCATGCCTCGAGCCCGTCGACGTGAGGCATCATGACGTCGAGCACGACGAGGTGAGGCGGGTCGTTGAGCACGACCGAGAGGGCCTCGGCGCCATCGCGGGCGGTGGCCACGTCGTAGCCCTCGAACGAGAGCGCCCTCTCCAGTGCGTCGCGGATCGATCGATCGTCCTCGACGACGAGGATCCGTTCCCGCTCACTCATACCGCAACGCCTCCGTGGGTGACATGCGCGCCGCCCCGCAGCCCGATACAAGCCTGCCACGGCTGGTGCCGGCGGCGGCCGTCGCACCGGTCACGGTGGTGACCATCACGCACGGATCTGAGAGCTTGGTGAGAATCGGTGGGAGGTGTGACGGATCCGTCGGCGGCACGCCGCCAGTCTTCCAGCAACGGGATGCCGTCGGAAGCAGCCCCTCAGGCCGTGTCCGGCCTCACGTCGCGCCCGCGGACCCTGGGGAACTTGACCGGCGAGTGCTGGTGGCACGTCGCCTTGCGGTTGTACCGCGAGAGCACCGTGTCGCAGCCGCGAGCCACGCACACTCGGACGCCGTCGATGGCCTTGGGAGCGCGGCGCCTCGTGGCGAGTCTGTGGCCGACGATGCGTTCTTCTGCCATAGGGGCAGTATCAGTACCCGGAGGTAAGGCACGCGTAAACGCGGTGTTTTGGGCTGGCGAAGAGTCAGCTCTCGCCGCGCACGAGCAGGCAGGCGGCTGCGTGGCCCGCTCCGACCTCGTAGAGCACCGGATCGACCGCCCGGCACTCGTCGAACGCCTTGGGGCACCGCGGATGGAACCGGCACCCGCTCGGGATCCGGCTCGGGTCGGGGGTCTCGCCGTCGAGGATGATCCTGACGCGGTCGGGGTCGGCGTGCGGCACGGGGACGACGGACAGCAGTGCCTCGGTGTATGGGTGACGCGGCGCCCTGAGCACCTCCGCCGTCTGCCCGATCTCGACGATCCGCCCGAGGTACATCACCGCAATCCGGTTCGAGAAGGCCGCCACCGTCGACATGTCGTGAGTGATCATGAGGATGGCGATTCCCTGCTGGCGCGCCAGGCCGGCGAGCAGGTTGAGGATCTCGGCGCGGATCGAGACGTCGAGCATCGAGACCGGCTCGTCGGCGATCAGGACCTCGGGCTCCAACACCAAGGCGCCCGCGATGACGACCCGCTGGCGCTGCCCACCGGACAGCTCGTGAGGACGACGCCCGACGTACAGCCCGGCCGGCTTCAAGCCTGAGCGCTCCAGCGCCGCATGGACGCGGGTGCGCTCGTCGGCCGAGTCGGCTGCGACCTTGTGGACGCGCAACGGCTCGGCAACGATCTCTCCGATCGTCATCCTGGGGTTGAGCGACTCGTAGGGGTCCTGAAACACCATCTGGACGCGGCGCCGCATCTCCCTGAGGTGGCGCGCCTTGGCGCCTGACAGTTCGATGTCGCCGACGGTCACCGACCCACCGGTCGGCGTGAGCATTCCCATCACGAGATTGGCGGTCGTCGTCTTCCCGCACCCGGACTCGCCGACGACGGCCACGACCTCTCCCGCCGAGACATCGAGGTCGATGCCGTCGACCGCCGTCACCTGCCGCGAAGGAACCCTGCGGATGATCTCGGAGAGGCTGCGGTGGATCGGGAACGACTTGCGCACGCCATTGAGCGACACGGCCGTCTCACGCATCGGCGGCCTCCTTGGGACGCGCCGGGTCGACGAGGAAGCACGCAACCTCGGATCCTGAGGCGACGACGTACGCCGGGGGCCGCTCGACCTGGCACCGGCCGAATGCTGCAGGGCATCGGGGCGCGAACCGGCAGCCGGGCGGCAGATCGTCGAGCCGGGGAGGAGCACCCGGGATCGACACGAGCGCCTTGTCGGTGTCGTCGACGTCCGGGAATGCCTCGAGGAGCAGCTTGGTGTACGGGTGCTGCGGGTTGGCGAAGACCTCTGAGACGCTCCCCTGCTCCGCCACGATCCCCCCGTACATCACCACGATCCTGTCACACGACTCGGCGACGAGCCCGAGGTCGTGGGTGATCAGGGCGACTGCCATGCCGAGGCGGTGTTGCAGCGAGACGAGCAGCGCCATGATCTGGGCCTGGACCATGACGTCGAGCGCCGTCGTCGGCTCGTCGGCGACCACCACGACGGGATCGCAGGCCAGGGCGAGCGCGATCATGGCGCGCTGGCGCATGCCGCCGGACAGCTCGTGGGCGTATGCATCGACCCGGTCGCCGGGCATCCCCACGAGCTCGAGGAGCTCTCGGGCCCTCGCCTCGGCGGCACGAGGCGATGCCTTCTCGTCGTGGAGGCGGATCGCTTCCTCGATCTGGTCCCCGATCGTCCGAACCGGGTTCAAGGCGTTCATCGCACCCTGGAACACGACGGACAACTCCGCCCAACGGAGCTTGCGGAGATCGTCGGCACCCATGCGGACGATGTCCTCACCTTCGTAGAGGACCTCGCCGGCCGTCACCCTTCCGCCCGGGGCGAGCAGGCGCAGGGCTCCCAGCATCATCGTGGTCTTGCCGCAGCCGGACTCGCCGACGATGCCAACCGCCTCGCCGCGGCGGATGTCGACGGAGACGCCGTCGACTGCAACGAGAGGCGCCTCCTCGTCTCCAAACTCGACCCTGAGGTCACGTATGGAGAGCGCCGCGTCCGACGGGGCGCTTTTCACTGCGAGGGGCGCCGGTGGCGAGGGCTCCGGCTCGAGGTGGTGGCGGCCGAGGCGCGGGTTCAGCAGCTCCTCGAGGGCGTTGCCGAGCAGGGTGGTCGCCAGCACGACCCACACGATGGCCAGGCCCGGTGGGATGAGGGCCCACCACGCGCCCGCCGAGACGGCGCCCCTCGCGAAGGCGAAGTTGAGCATCTGCCCCCACGAGATCACGGTCGGGTCTCCGAGGCCGATGAAGGCGAGCGTCGACTCCGAGAGGATCGCAAGCGAGATCACCAGGACGGTGTTGGCGACCATGAGGGGCAGCACCTGGGGGACGATGTGGCGACGGAGGATGTGGAAGTCACCCGCGCCGAGCGCCCTCGCCCTGAACACGAACTTGCGCTCCTTGACCGAGAGGGTCTGGGCGCGCACGAGCCGCGCCGTCGTGGTCCACCCGAGCGCTCCGATGACGATGATGATGTTCCGCAAGCTCTGCCCGACGATGGCGACGATCACGATCTGCAGTGCCAGGTCAGGTATGACGAGGAAGAAGTCCGTCACGCGCATCAGGAAGTTCCCGAGGGCGCGGCCGAAGTAGCCGGCAACGAGGCCGATGGTCCCGCCGATGAGGAGTGAGATGAAGGCGGCCGAGAACCCGACGATCAGCGAGACCCTGCTCCCGTACACGAGCGCCGAGAGGACGTCCTTTCCTGCGTCGTCCGTGCCGAGCAGGTGCGCCGACGACGGCTCGGCGTAGATGTCGTCGATGCTGACCCTGACGGGCTCGTATGGGTCGGTAGGGGCGAGCAGC
Organism: Acidimicrobiia bacterium; assembly: GCA_036396535.1. Classification (NCBI taxonomy): domain Bacteria; kingdom Bacillati; phylum Actinomycetota; class Acidimicrobiia; species Acidimicrobiia bacterium. The sequence continues at coordinate 6,988 of DASWKR010000034.1, forward strand.
GGGGCGAAGATCGCCACCGCGACCGCCAAGGTGAGCATGATGACGCCGATGAGGCCGAGGCGATTCCCGAGGAGCGCCTTGAGCCTTATCCCACCGGTGATCGGAGCGGGCAACGGTTCGAGGCCGATCGTCATGCTTCCACCACCCTCGGATCGAGGCGCATGTAGACGAGCTCGGCGACCAGGTTGGCGACCACGACCGAGACCGCCAACAGCAGGAACGCCCCCTGGAGCACGGGGAAGTCTCTCTGGTTGACGGCGCTCACGGTGAGGGCGCCGAGCCCCGGCCACGAGAACACGGTCTCGACTTGGATCGCCCCCGAGACGGTGAACCCCAGGTTGAGAGCGATCAGGGTGACGATCGGGAGCATGGCGTTGCGGAGGGCGTGGTCGCGGATGATCTGTGCCGTCGTGAGTCCCTTCGCCTTGGCGGTGAGGATGTAGTCCTCGCTGAAGACCTCGACCACCGACGAGCGCATGATGAGCATGTACTCGCCGAGGAGTACCAGCGTGAAGGTCAGCGTCGGCAATGCCAAGTGGGTGACGATGTCGACCGCCGTCTCGAGGACGTTGGCGTGCTCGGCGCCGATGGTCACTCTGCCTGCGGTCGGAAATCCGAGCCACCTGCTACCGACGAACAAGAGGATGATCCCCAGGAAGAACGTCGGAAGCGACCACATGAACAAGGAGAACGAGAGGGCCCCCACGTCGATCTTCGTGCCGCGCTTCCACGCCGCCACGAGCCCGAGGACGATCCCGGCGAGAATGGCGAGCACCTGAGCAGGCAGTATCAGCCAGAGGGTGTTGACCAGGGCACGGCTGATGAGACTGCCCACCGACTGGTCGCGGAAGGCGTAGGAGGTTCCGAGATCGCCGTTCGCCAGTGAACCGATGTAGCGGAAGTACTGCGAGTCGAAGACGTCGCCACCATCGAGATTGAGGAACGCCGGTTTGTCGAGCCCGAATCGCTCTTCGAGAGCGGCGACGCGTTCCGGGCTCAAGCGAGGGTCCTTCAGGCCCGATTTGGCCGGGTCCCCCGGGAGCACGCGGAACAGGAAGAAGTTGAACGTGATCACGACGGCCACGGTGACGATGGCCCACATCACCTTGCGGACCATGAGTCGCATGCGGCTCTGCACTTGTCTCGCCTCCTCGACCTGCCGTGGCGTGGGCAACGGTTCCCGGGGGCGGGCGACCCACCCCCGGGAACCGACTCATCTCATCCTGCGGGCCGGATCGCGTTGAGTGACGAGGGATCCTCGAGAGCCAGCCGCGACGCCGATGTCATCCATCCGGTGAACCTGTCGGTCCGGAATGCCTGTGTCTCCTGCTGGTAGTACGGGACGATGTATGGCACTTCGTCCCACAGGATCTGTTGCATCTCCCAGATGATCTCCCGACGCCGCTCCGGGTCGGTCTCGATCGACTGCTCGTCGTACAGGGCGTCGTAGTCGGTGTTGCAGTACCCGGTCTCCGAGAAGCCGCTGTCGATCTCGGAGCAGAGCGCCGCGCCGAGCAGGAACCCGGGATCGGGATCCGAGCCCCAGCCCCAGATGATGACGTCGAAGTCGAATGTCGGGCAGCAAACGGAGGTGAGCGTGTCCGGGTCGAGGCCTTGGATCTCGACCTGGACGCCCGCCTCCCCCCACCAGCCGGACAGCAGTTCGGCGAGGCGCGGCGCGGTGTCGATGTCGTCGGCGTAGTTGAGCCGCAGCGTCAGGTCGTCGCATTCCTGGTCGGCCGTGCACTCGCGCACCCCGTCGCCGTCCGAGTCCACGTACCCGGCGGCCTCGAGCATCGACGACGCCGTGGCGATGTCGAACGGGTAGTCGACGATCGACGAGTTGAAGAACTCTCCGAGACCGGTGGGCGTCAAGGTGATGCCCGGCTCCGCCAGCCCGAGCTCGAGGACGTCGATGAGCTGCTGCTTGTCGACCGCATGGGCCAGCGCCTTGCGCACTTCGATGTCGCGAAGCGCCGGATGACCGCTGCACACCCCGTCGTCGGGTGGGCACATCTCCGGGTCGACCATGTTGAAGATGATGTCACGGAGGCTCGGGGCGACGGGATCTCCGATGGCGACCTCGACGTTGGCGGCGCCCTCGAGGGCGCTGATCGCCGTGTTCGGGAACTCCGTGATCATGTCGGCGTCGCCGTTGATCAGTGCCTGCACCCTCGCATCCGAGTTGTCGAACGTCTGGAAGATCACCTCGTCGACGTTCGGGGCACCGTTCCAGTACTCGGCGTTGGCGTCGAGACGCACGAACTCACCCTGGCGGTACTCGGCCATCTTGAACGAGCCGGTACCGATCATGTCCGTGTTCTCGAACGCCACCGGGTCGGCTTCCGCCTCCCAGATGTGCTTGGGGAGCACGTAGATGAAGACCATCCGCGACTCGAAGTTGCCGATTGGGTCGGGCGTCGTGATCGTCAGGGTCGTCGGGTCGGGCGCCTCGATCGTCTCGAACACGTCGGGGTATGCGGGCAAGAACGGGAAGTCCTCGGTGTCCCGGTAGAGCTCGAGGGTGTACTTGATGTCCTCGCTCGTGAGGGGGGTCCCGTCGTGGAAGACGGCGTTGTCGACGATGTCGAGCGTCCACGTCAACCCGTCGTCGCTCACCGACCACGAGCTGGCCAGCTCCGGGACGTAGTTGCCGTCGAGGTCGAGGCCGATCGGGGTGTCGTACAAGATCTCATAGAGCGCGTACGCCTCGGCGAGCACACCGTTGCCGGGATTGAGGCTGTCCGGGGAGCCTCCCCATCCGATGCGGACCGTCCCCCCGGTGGCGTCCGACGGCGGCGCCGTGGTCGCCGTCCCGTCTCCCGGGGACTCGGTCGTCTCTGTCGGCGCCGACGTCGTGGTCTCCTCCGTCGTGTCGCCGCAGGCCGCCGCGATGACGGCCAGGACGCCGAGCATCACGAGAATGCGTTTCCAGCTAGCCATGTCTTTCCTTTCCACCGGGCTTGTGCCAGGCGTGGTGGTGCCTGAGCCCGTTCGCTCTTCTCTTCGAGAGCGGCGGCGCGCATCCCGGCGACGGGTTCGTCACGACCATGTCCGCTCCAGTGTCTCTCTCCATGTGCGAGTCCACACGTCGTTGCCGTCGTGCGCCGCCCGCAGGTCGATGTCCAAGTGGAAGCTCTTCTCGTCCGAGGTGAGAGACACGTCTGCCGCAACCTCGGTCTGCCAGCCGGGCCTCCCGAGACCGATCCTCACGTCGGAGCGTGCCGACGCCTCAGCCGGCTCCGCCGAATCGACGCTCGTCGTCACCGACTGGTCCCACGAGTAGACAAGGTCGCCGCGTTCGGGCTGGGTCTCTCGGTTGTGCACCTGGCGGCGGATGGTGACTCGGGTCCCGGACGAGTCGCGGCGCCACGACTGATGGTGGGCCGCTTCCGTAACGGGGGAGGGCGCAGGCGAGCCCTGCCGCACCGGCGTCTCCACCCTCCGGCGCTCGTTCGGCACGACGGGGAGGCGCAGCACCGAGCCGTCGTGGATCGTGATGGCGACGCGACGAGGCGAAGGCCAGGCGATCGGGAAGTCGGAGCCCGCCACGCTCAGTCGCAGCCGGCTGCCCACTCCGAGCACGGCCGACGTGTTCCGGAGCTCGAGACGCGCCGGGAACGGCTCGTCGACCGGCTCGGGCGATGGGTGGGCCGATCCGAAGCGGTGGGAGAGGTTGAGGAGGCCCCTGGTGACGAGGTGGGAGACCCCGTCGGGCGCCACCTCGCACAGGCGAGCGGCGAGGCGCCCGCCACGGGCGTCGACCGACACGACCGCCTCGAGCACGACGCTGCCCAGAATCTCGAGCGGCTCGTCGAGGGGCTCCGTCTCGTAGACGAGGGATGCGTCGTCGTCTCCGGACTGGTCGAGGGCTCCCCAGCCGCCCAGGTCCCAGAACGGCGCAGCACTGCCGACGATCGCCGAGCCGTCCCATGTCCGCATGTCTCCACCCCCGGGGGCGGTGCCGAGCCCGCCATCCGCCAGGTGCAGCACCACCTCGGCGGCGCCGGCGACGGGCCATGAGGTTTCGGCTCGCCACACGCCCGTCACCGAGCCGTCGGCGGGCGCACCAGGGGGCGCGGTGCGCACGAACACTCGCATGAACGGGTCGTCGTCGACCCCGTTCGAGTCGTCCCGCAGCCACCGGCCGAACCAGCGTTCCAGCTCGGCGAAGTGGTCGAGCGTCGGACCCGGCTCGCCCGTCGCCGGGCGGAAGTGGCCCCAGGGCCCGACGATGACTCGCCGCTCGGCCTCGAGGTGCTCGGCGAGCGCCAGGATCCCGTCGACGTAGGGATCGAGCCATCCGCCGATGAGGAGCGTCGGGCACCGGATGGCGGTGTAGTCCTCGCACGGGGAGCCGTGCTCCCAGAAGGCGTCCCTCTCCTGCCTGGCGATCCAGTCGGGCAGCCACTGCGGCGTCTGCTCGAGGCGCTCGAGCCATTGGTCCATCCAACCCGCCCCCACGATGTCCGGGTCCGGCGGGAGGGCGTTCGTGGCGAGCATGCCGACCGGCCAGTCGACCTGCTCGTGGCAGTGCAGCGCGCCCCCCACGTAGTGCACGTCGCACGCGAAACGGTCGTGTGTCGCATGCATGGCCACGATCGCCTGCAGCTCGGGCGGGGCGAGCATCGCCGTCTGCAGCGCCGAGAAACCTCCCCACGAGATGCCCCACATCCCGATCCTGCCGCTGCACCAGTCCTGCTGAGCGAGCCAGCGAATGACGTCGACGTTGTCCTGCTGTTCGATCGGGAGGTACTCCCCCCTGCACACCCCGTCCGATGCTCCCGTGCCCCTGATGTCGATCCTGACACCGGTGAAGCCCCGGGCTGCGAGGTAGGTGAACGTCTGCCAGTCGCGTCCGAAGCAGTCGTCGTCCTTGCGGTACGGCAAGGACTCGACGATCGCCGGGAATGGACCGTCGCCGGGGGCGTCGGGCATGTACACGGTCAGCCCCAGCTCGGTGCCGTCCGCAACGGGCACCCTGACCCTCCTGTCGATCGCCACTGGGTACAACTCAGGCAATCCGCATCCTCTCGAATGCCCTGGCGGAAGCCTCGATCGTCTCTTCGACGATCTCCGGCGTGTGCTCCGTCGAGACGAACCAGCGCCCCATCGGGTATGCGTGCACGTAGACGCCTTCTGCGAGAAGCGCGTCCGTGAAGGCGACGAACCGCTCACCGTCCTGGGCAGCGAGGGCGGACTTCAGGTCGGAGACCTCGACGTCCTGATCCCCGAAGAAGAACTGGAACATCGCTCCTTCGCCGAAGCTGCGGATCGGGATCCCGGCGTCGCGCCCGGCACGCTCGACGCCGTCACGCAGCGTACGGGACCTGAGGCGTAGGTCCTCGTACATGCCGGGGCTCTCGGCGGTCACGATCTCGAGAACTGCGGCCGCCGCGGCGAGCGAGAGCGGCGAGCCGGTATAGGTTCCGCCGTGCATCACCACGTTGTCCGCCTCCAGCGCCATCACATCTCGCCTCCCCCCGAAGGCGGCAACCGGGTATCCGGAGCCGAGGGCCTTGGCGAGGGTGACGATGTCCGGCTCGGCTCGGAAGAGCTCCGTCGCACCGCCGGGCGCCACCCTGAATCCCGTCATGACCTCGTCGAGGATGAACAGCGCGTCGTGGGCGGCTGTGATCTCTCTGATGGCTCGGAGGAAGCCCGGCTGCGGCCCGATCGCCCCTGCCGAGCCCATCACGGCTTCACAGATGACGGCCGCGATCTGGCGGCCGTGCACCGCGAAGACATCTCGCAGCGCCTCGGCGTCGTTCCATGGGACGACGAGGAGGTTATCGCGGTTGTTGATCGGGATGCCGGGAGAGTCGGGCAAGCGCCTGGTCCCCTCGCCGGCGGAGTAGCCGAGGTAGTGGACGTCGGACCAGCCGTGGTAGTGGCCCTCGAACCTCACGATGACCTCGCGGCCGCGCCACGCTCGGGCGAGGCGCATCGCGGCCATCGTCGCCTCGGTGCCGCTGTTGGCGAAGCGGAGCAGCTCGACCTTCGGGACGAGCTCCGTGATCGCCCTGCCGACGGTCACGTAGTTGCGGTGGGGGAAGGCGTGGTGCGGTCCCACGGTCGAGATCTCAGCGACCACCCTCTCGGTGACCGCCTTCGGAGCGTGGCCGAGCAACAGCGCCCCGAAGCCCTGGCAATAGTCGATGAGCCGGTTCCCGTCGACATCCCACATGAGGGCGCCTTCGCCGCGTTCGATGCAGAGCTCTCGGCCGGACTTGATCCGCTGGTACGACGACTCCCCGCCCGCCACGTACTGCTTGATCTCAGCGAGGAGCCGGCGAGACTCGCCCTGTTCGATCATGGTTCGTATCCGAGGGATACGTCGGCTGCCGTATCGGCGAGGACCGTCAGCCCTCGATCCTGGAGCCGAGCCACCCTTGCCGCAGGCACGGCGACGTTCATGGCGGCGCTCACCGTCCAGGTGCCGTCCGTGACGGGCGCGTGCGGGGAGCCGGTCCGATCCTCGTTTCGATGCCTCCACCTCTCACGGCACGCGGTTCCATCTGGTGGAAACCGCATGCGTGCTCCGTGGAAAGGTAGTCGCGGCGAGGTCGGCGGGTCAACGCGCCGCGGCGGCGCACAGCCGAGGTCATGCCCCGAGCGGTGGTGGCCCGGTGTGGGAGGTCTCCGGGGGGCCCATCAGATGCCAGTCGAGGAACCGCTCGAGCCTTCTGTAGAAGTGGAGCTGCGGTCCGCGTCGCAGCAAGCCGTGCGCCTCGGTGGGATACGTCACGTACTCGTATGCCTTCCCGAGGGCCTTGAGCCTGTCGACGAGCTGCTTCGACTGCTTGGGGTGCACCCGCTCGTCCTGCTCGCCGTGAACCACGAGGATCGGCCGATCGATTCGATCGATGCGATGTATCGGCGCAGCCGCCCGGTACGCCTCCCGATTGCCACCTGGGTGGCCCATCATGCGCTCGAGGTCCTCCGCACCCCCGACGTCGCCTTGCGCCCACGACGTGAGCGGGTCGCAGTCGCCGTACTTGGCGACGCCGCATGCGAACCGGTGCGGCTCTTCGACGAGGCACGCCAGCGCCATGTACGAGCCGTACGACGCACCGAAGATGGCGATCCGGTCGCCGTCGACCCAGTCGAGCGTCTCCAGGTAGTCGGCCGCGGCCAGGCAGTCGCCCGTGTCGGTCACTCCCCACTGGCCATGGTTCGCCCGCTCGAAGTCGAAGCCGTACGACGTCGACCCGCGAAAGTTGATCGCCAGCCAGGCGTACCCCTTGTCGAGGAAGTACTGGGCGTAGCCGTCCCACTCGTCGCCGTAGTGCGACGTCGGTCCACCGTGGGGATATACGACGGCGCCGACCGGGCCCTCGTCCGCCATGGCGGGACGAAACAAGAAGGCCGGGATCATCATGCCGTCACGCGACGGGAACCAGACGTGCTCCGGGGACACGTGTGGAGCGGCAGCCACCGATGCAGGAGTGCCGTCGACGAGAACGGTGACCCCTCCCCCCGGCACGACCACGACGATGCGCGGGGCGATGGCGTGGCTCTCGTGCGAGGCGACGATGGCACCGCTGGGGAGCCATCCAGGTGAGCCCCACACCCCCCCGTCCGCCACGACCTCGACCTCCCCTGATAGCGCGTCGACCACGACGAGGGCGTCGACGCCCTCATTGGTCAGCACGGCTGCGATGCGCTCCCCTCCCGGGTGCCACGCCATCGCCGAGAAGTCGGCGCTTGCGCTCGTGAGCCTGCGTTCGTTCGCCCCGTCCGCTCCGACGAGATGGATCTGGCGGCGACCGCTGCGCTCCGAGACGAAGGCGACGGTGGAGCCGTCGGGGCTGACGGCTGGTCCGTGGTCGGCGAGCCCCGGCGAACCGCTCACCGTCCGCTCCTCACCGGTCGCCAGGACCACCACCCGTATGTCGCGCCGCTTCCTGTCGTCGGGAGGGGAGTGCGTGAAGGCCACCAGCCCACCGGCGACCGACGGTTCGCTCGGCTCGGAATCGCCGGAGGTGATCGGCCTCGGCCATGGGTCGTGGATGTCGACGACCGCCAGCCGAGTGCGCCCGGCGCCGTCCACCAGAGCGAGGAGGTGGTCGGCGTCGATCCACACGGGGCTGTGGCCTGCGACGAGCCGGACCGGGGGCCCGCCCGCCCTCCGGGCCACCTCGACGTGACCACGGTCGCTGTAGGCGACGAACTTCCCGTCGGGAGACCACACCGGCCGGGTGTCCTCCCAATACGGGGCCGGGTCGCGATGGGTCGTGAGAGGCGCGGCTGCGCCACCGTCGACGGCGACCATCCAAACGTCGGAGGCGGCGTCATCCTGGATGTACCCGATGAGCGACCCGTCCGGCGAGACGGCAGGGTCGCGAGGACGCCGGGTGGCGGCCACCGCCTCCATCCTCCAGTGCGGTGGGGGCTGCAGATCCTTCCTCTCCTGCGATGGCACCGCCCCGTGCTCGTCGGCACCGACCCAGAATCCGTCCGGCTCTCTCATGATCCTCCTCGCCCTGACTCGTATCCCGCCAACGTGCCGACGACCAACCCGCCGAGGGTCTCCAGGTGGTAACCGCCCTCCTGGACGAACACCGTCGGAACGCCGAGCCCGGAGATCATCGCGCCTGCCCGGCGATATCCATCACCCGTGATACGCAGCGGGCTCTCCGGATCGTCGACGGCGGCGTCGACTCCGAGCGACACGACGACAGCCGCCGGGCGGTGCGACTCCGCCGCCAGACAGATTCGCTCGACGGCGGCGAGCCACACGTCGTCTGCGCTGCCGGGCGGCACGGGGAAGTTGTGGTTGGCACCTGCGCCATCGCCGACGCCAGCCTCGGTTGAGAACCCGGCGAAGTGCGGGAACCACCCTGCGGCGGGGTCGACGTGCACCGACCCGTAGAACACGTCGCCCCTCTCATAGAAGATGTGCTGGGTGCCGTTGCCATGGTGGGCGTCGATGTCGACGATCGCCACCGGCCCCGCCACCCGGGCGAGCGCCGCGGCCGCCGCCGCCGCGCTGTTGAGGTAGCACGACCCGCCGTAGAACGATCGGCCGGCGTGGTGCCCCGGCGGCCGGCACAGGGCGTAGGCGCCGGGTGCTCCTTCCGTGACGACGTCGACGGCAGTGAGGGCGGTGTCGACGGCGGCGATGGCGGCACGGTGGGTGCCCGGTCCGATGAGCGTCGTGGTGTCCATGGCGAACCATCCGGCCTTCGCCCCCGGCGACCACGGAACCCGGTTCGTGGCGACGACGCCGGGGATCGGAAATGCGTAGGGCACGACGCGGTCCTGACCCGGGTCTTCGAGGTAGCCGCTCGCCTCCCACTCCCCCCAAATCGACGCCATGTAGTCGAGCAGCGCTCGGTCGTGGATCTCGGCGAGCACCGAGTCGTCATGGGGCGTTGCCTCGACGAGTGGTGAGCCGGCGGCGGCGACGGCGTCGCGGATGGCATCGGCCCGCTTCGGGACGTCGGTTCCCTCGATCCTGACGCCCACCCACACCTCGCCACCGGGCACGTGGAGGCGGTGGACGTCGGACCAGATCGTCGCCATGTCGAGGCGCTCGGCGGAGGTCATCGCACCAGTTCGGGAAGGGGCGCGCAATCTATGCTCGCCTGGCATCTGCGGTCAACAGGAGGATTCGTGACTCGGCCAAGGCTCCGGGACCTCGGCATCAGCGTCGGCCGGCTCGAACCGGGAGACGGCAACGCCATCACGGACGTACCCGGGGTCCTCGTCGGTCACGCCACCGTGATCGCCGACGAGCCGAGGACGGCGCGAACGGGCGTCACGATGATCGTCCCTCGAGGCGGGGACATCTGGGAGAACTACGCCTTCTGCGGAGTCCACGTCTTCAACGGGAACGGCGAGATGACCGGCATCCCGTGGATCGAGGAGTCCGGGCTGCTGGGCTCGGCCATCGGGCTCACGAACACCCACCAAGTCGGGATCGTCAGGGACGAGCTCGTCCGATACTCCGTCGAGCATGGCCACGTCGATGCCTTCATCCTTCCTGTCGTTGCCGAGACTTGGGACGGCCACCTCAACGACATCGACGCCTTCCATGTGACGGCGAAGCACGCTCGTGCAGCGCTCACGAGCGCCGCCCCCGGCGCAGTCGCCGAGGGAGGGGTCGGCGGGGGCACCGGCATGGTGTGCCACGAGTTCAAGGGAGGGATCGGGACGAGCTCCCGGGTCGCCGAGTCCCCGGCGGGGACCTGGACCGTGGGCGCGCTTGTGCAGGCCAACTACGGGAGCCGCCAAGACCTGCGGATCGACGGCGTGCCTGTCGGGCGCGAGATCGGCCTCGACGAGGTTCCCGGCCCGGGGGGCAAAGACGCCAAGGGCTCGATCATCGTCGTCTTGGCGACCGACGCTCCCCTGCTTCCCGTCCAGTGCAAGCGCCTGGCCAGAAGGGCGACGGTCGGCCTGGCGCGCACCGGCGGCTACGGCCACGACGGGAGTGGCGACCTCTTCCTCGCCTTCGCGACAGGAAACGAGGTCCCCGCCGGGGGCGACGGAACGTGGCCGCTGGCGATGGTGCGGCACGCACACATGGACCCGCTGTTCCTGGCTGCCTCGGAGGCGGTCGAGGAGGCAATCCTCAACGCCCTGTGCCGCGCCGAGACGATGGATGGCCACCTCGGCGTGGCGCACGCGATTCCGGTCGAAAGACTCGCCGAGGTGATGGCGCGCTACGGCAGGTGAGCCGTCCCGGGTTCGGGGCAGGCTCATGAAACGTGTGGCGCGCCGTTTCGCTTGCTAAAAAGGCCATCTGATGAACGAGGAAGCGGGTCGAGGCCATTCAGTAGCGGCTCCAGCGGGCCGAAGATCTCCCATGCAGCGAGGACGAGCGATCACCCGGACGCTCGGGGCGGATCAGGCCGTTCGCAACAGGCCGTTCACGTCGCCGTCCCTGTACGGGCGCGACCTCACGATCCTCGGGTACATCCTCGAGGACCTCCGCACCCTCGTCGGCGAGGCCCGCAGAGGGGTCGTCACGGTTGCCGCCCACTCCCCGGTCGAGTGGACGGTCCACGGCCTGCGCCGGCGGACCATCGTCTGCGAGCTCGAACCGCTTGCCCGCGGGACGACGCTGTGCGTGGTCGGCTTCTTCGGGGATCGCCACCCGGACCGCGACCTGCAGCCGCTCGAGGATGCCAATGCCGACATCGTCCTGGAGTTCCGCAACTTCCCGGGGATCCTGAGCTACTCGTCGATGGAGCTCCCGGACGGAAACTGGGCGAACCTGGTGCTCCACGACGTTCCCGAGTCCAGCGAGCGCTGGCGTCAGGGCGAGCGCCACGCCAGGGCGTCGACCGAGCTGGCACCGCAGTACTACCGGTCGGTGCGGATCCACACCGGGACGCTTCCCGGCGGGGTCGTCGGCACCCGCCCAATCGAGCTGAGCCGCACGAAGTACTGGGACTTCACGTCGCCCCGGCCGTGGCAAGCGGTGCGCGAGCTGAGCCAGCCGATCGTCCCGAGGCCCGTCACCGCCCCCACCCGGCCCGCCGGTCGAGTGCCATCCATCGTCGCGCCGGCAACGGGCACCCTCGCTGAACCGAAGGGCGCACGTCGGCGTATCTGATGTCGCGGGCATGTGCCCGCGACGACGTGGAGGTTGAACCATGAAACGAACGAGCATGTTCGCCGTCGCCGTCGCCCTGGCGGTCGCCTCGTGCGGAGGCGACGACGGAGGCACCACCACGGCGCCGCCGCCCGATACGACGACGGCCACTCCGACGACGACGGCAGAGCCCGGCACCACGACTGCGCCCCCCAGCGAAACTACGACAACCGTGGCCGCCACCACGACGACCGCCGGCGAGACGACCACGACGGCGGCCGCCGGATCAGAGATCGTCGTCGCCGAAACCGCCCTCGGCCAGATCCTCGCGGACGGGGACGGATTCACGCTCTACATCTACACACCCGACGACGCCGGAGGTGTGGCGACCTGCACCGGAGCCTGCGCAGCAACCTGGCCGGCCGTGGCGGCGGCATCGGCCGGAGCAGGCGTCGAAGCCAGCCTCCTGGGTACGACGAGTGACGGGCTCCAGGCCACCTACAACGGGTGGCCGCTGTACTACTACGCCTTGGACGGCGCCGCCGGCGACACGGGCGGGCAGGGGGTCGGAGGCGTGTGGTACGTCATGGACGCCACGGGAGCGCCCGTCACCGGATGAACCCGCTGATCGGTCCGGACGAGTCCGGTCTCGACGCTGATCATGACGGGATCGGATGCGATGACAATCCTCCGTGGAGACCGTGATCGTCGGAGTGGATGTTGGTCGGTGAAGGAAGCGAGGTTGAACCGGACGTCCCTGAGCCTTTGGAGATGGTTGTCGCTCGACATTTCTCGGCGATCGCTCAGTAGGCGCTAGGGCGCGATCTTGGCACGCCGATCCTGAACGATGAAGGCACCGCCGAAGGTGCATTTGACATTCGGTTCGATGACGCGTCGCCACCGGTGGCGATGGAGATCACCTACTGTCGCGAGTTGATGAGGCGCTTCGTGGTCCTGGCGGGCACCGTGCTGATCTTGGGGGCGTGCACTGGTTCCGCGACGGCGCCGTCACCGGCAACGCCGGATTTCGTTGACGTGCCTGTCGTAGATGACGGGTTCGAGCTGCCGTTTCATCCGTCAGGCCCAAACGATGGAAGACGATCGTCGCTGGTTGCGCTCGACGCAGAGACGGGGCGCATTGTCTGGGAGAACGAGATGCCCTTCGGGGGGTGGGCATATGTGTTGCCGGTGACCGGCGGCGTCGTCTTTGCCTGTGGATGCCAGCTCGGGAGCGTTTCCGTCCTTGCGGGTGTCGAGTCCAGCGGAGCGGCGCAGTGGATGATCCGAACCGACAACTGGGGGGTACGTGAAGTAGTCGCCGATGACGACACGATGATCGCTGCACTGACCGACGGCGACGACACGACTCTGGCTGGGATCGACGCGACGACCGGGTCGGTCCTGTGGTCGATCGACTCGGATGTATCGACGTTCGGTGACCTGCCGGGGCTGGCGATCGTCAACCGGACGGTGATCGTCGTGGAGGGAGACTCGACTGTTCGTGGATTGCGAGCACGCGATGGCACCGAGTTGTGGCGATCCGAGGCCACCGAGTCTGCCGGTCCTCCGTTTGTCGACGGCGATCGGGTCCTTGTCCCTACGAATGGTGGCGTGTCCGAGGTCGACATGGAAACTGGCGACATGCGCGAGGTGATAGCGCCGCCCGGCGCGGACACGGACCCTCGCATCGGTGCGGTGATGGTCAGGTCGGGCGCGTTGATCGGGGTCCGGGCATACAACGCCGCCGAGCCAAGGCGTCACCTCATCGGCGTCTTCGACCTGGATGCGGGAGGTGCGATCTGGACGAGGTATCTGGGTGAGCGACGACACACGGTGTGGGGATCTGAGATCGTGGTGTCCGGACCAGCATTCGGAAGCCCAGGGAGAATCCTCAGATCCTGGGACATCGCCACCGGAAAGCGGCTGTGGAGAATCGACACGAAGCAGCGAGACGCCATCCCGGCGCAACTCGTAACAGCAGTTGGCACGACCACGTTCGCGGTGATCGAGGGACACCTTGGAGCAATCGACGCGTCTGGGTCCTTCGTCTGGTCCATGAAGACGCCTCCCGACGCGGCGATGGTCTCAATCGTCGACTCGACACTCATCGTGCCCGGCCCCTCCGATGACTGTGCATCACCGGAATCGACGGGAGAGATCACGGCGCTCAACCCCGCTGATGGAGCAGTCAAATGGCAGACATGCATGTCGTATCCGGTCCGGTACACGAGCCCAGGCGGCCCGGTCGAGCAGGCCGGGCAGCTCGTCTTCTTCACGGGCTATACCGAACTCGCCGAGGCGTGACCCAGGAAGGCGTTGTGACGCTCGTCGACGGATCGCCGGTCGCCATCGACAAGACGGCCACGCTCGGCCCCACAACCTCCTCTGAGTCCAAATCCGAACGATCAACGTTGCTCATGGGAGCGTCGTTCGTGCGGTGCGCCCTCAGGTCGTTCCCGTTCGCTGTTGAAGGTTGAGCTGTGCGAAACCGACTGGTCCGGTCTCGCCCTCTGAGCATGTTGAACGGCCGGTACGACGGACTCGAGGCGCGCCGTGCAGCTGGGCAGAGGTTCGCTTGGGCGCCGACGTGTCCCGACTCCCATGAAGGGTGGCTCAGGAGCGGAGGGCCTCCCCCACGAGGCGCCCGTCGTCGTCGACGATGGGGATGGGGGAGTCTCCGAAGAAGGCGGCCACGTCTGCCAGGGCGTCGACGCTGTCGATGAGCTGCACCGTCGGCGCCGGAATGACGTGGT